>JAGXHX010000069.1 GCA_024635955.1 Bacillota bacterium | reverse complement strand
TCGTCGGCAGCGTCAGATGTGTATAAGAGACAGACTTTAACCCCGGCTTTTTTAAGTTCTATATTCTGTTTACGTTTCTCCTGAACTTTCTTAAATGCTTCTAATTGCTTTTCAGTTCTTGGTTTCTTCGGTTTTTCAACAGTTGTTTGTTCGATTCTTTCGATATCGGAGACATTAGGTTCGTTATTTTCTTCGTTAATTCTTTCGATTTCGGACATGATATATAATAGGATTATATTATTTATTTTTATTTTATGCTCTTATATTATATAAAATGTCAATAGTTAATATAGATGAAATCGAAAATGCTGTAAAATCAACAGTTAAACCAATCAAAGAAAAGATGGACAAATATATACCAGGTATAGTAAATCCAAACATAGCAACATTAAATGGCTTTATAGATATATTTTGTGGTGCTGGTGGAACAGGCAAAACATCATTAGCTTTAGGTTCGTTCTTGGATAAAAATAAATATTATCAGAAATTTGATACTATATATTATTTTTGTCCTGAGGGAAGTTTTCTATCAGTTGTAAATCATCCATTTAAAGATTTACCAAATGTTAAACATGAATTAACAGTTCAGAATTTAGAAGAAATATATCAGCATTTAGAAGGAATTAAAATAGCAAATGAAGAAAAAGCAAAAAAGAAAAAAGAAAAGATGATAGATAAGAAAAGCAAAAATAAAAAGATTCTTGGATATACGGATATTGAAGAATATGAGGATTCAGATGATGAAGATTTAGACGACTCTAATAAATATCATGTTATATTTATAGATGATTTTGCTGATAGTTTAAAAGATATAGATATTCAAAGACAATTAAATAAAATGATGATTAAAGCTAGACATATTAGTTGTGCATTTATATTTACTTTACAATCTTATTTGTATTTTCCTAAAATGTTAAGAAAGCAAATAACAAATGCAACTATATTTTTACCAACCAATAATGAAGAAACAGACACTATTGCAGGAGAATTATGTGGTATGCAGTTAAAAGACGCTCAAGCTTTGTTTGATTATGTTTTCCAAGAAGAATATGACCATTTAGATATTGATACACGTAAAAGTAAATACTATAGAAATTTTAATGAACTGAAAATAGAATTTAAGAACAAAATTGAAAAGCCTAAAAAAATAAAATCTACTTAAAGATATATGAAAGATAATATTAATTGGGAATTAGATAGAGGTTATATTCCAGAGAAATTAAATTATGACAGGAATGTATATTATAGGAAACAGGTTATTAAACGCTTACCAAGAGGCTTTGAAAATTTACCAAATGTGGAAGAGTTAATAGATAGAATGATATTCTATATAAAATTAAGAATCATATTAGATAAGAAATATGATATGATTAAAAAATAATTTATGTTTAGTTTAGTTTTTTTATTTCTTTAGGTATTCCATAAATATTAAATACAAAAACCATGTTTGGAAATCTTTCTGTAGTGGCGGGGAAAGTATCACTATTAACAGTTTTATATTCAATTGTGATATTACAAACTTCATTACCCTTTGTAAATGTGAATATAGAACCTTGAATATCTCGGCTAAATTCTTTATAAAATTCATATGTAGTTAATGCTGCTTGTGTCCCAATTTGATTAGTTTTTGAATTATAAGTAGCATTTAAAAAATTCATACCACTCATATAAATTGTATTAATTCTATCATTTGCATCTGTCCCTGCTTGGAAAAGAATACCATTATTTGTAGTTCTATTATCATTTGAACCTATATCAACAAGTTGTAAATTAAAATTATCAAATTTATCATACATATCACCTAATAATAATCTAAAATTGATATTATTCCAGGTCATAAGTCTTCTAAATTCATCCATTGAACCTAGTGCATTTGAACCATTAAGAGGCAAAAAATGAGATTTTAATACTAAAGAAGCTTTTTGAATTTGTTCCATTTTTTATACTGTATATATTAATACGTTATAAAATTAATTTAAAAACTTACATATGCGGTCCCGTTTTGAAAAACAAGCTCTTGGTCGAACATAACGAAAGCGTCAAATCTAGCTGAATTAACGGCGTTTGGGTATGTTGCACCTGGTTTAAAAGTCATACTCAACCATATATCATCATTCTTTGTATTTACACCTTTATAAATTTGTGATGAATCTGAGCCACTGAATGATTCACAATCTAAACCAATATAAAAACTTCCACTATTAACAGAACCTTGAGTTATTGTATCACCATCATTTACGATAGGAATTTGTTGTTTGTATGAATTCAAATCAATTGAAGGATGATGATTTAAATCCGAAATAGAACCTACAGCTTTTAACAATTCTGAAAAGTATTGAGCAACTGTATTTGGAGCGATAGCAGGAATTGAACTATGAGAACCAATTTTGAAATAATATTGTTGTAAGCCAAACATATTACATGAGTGAGGATAGTATAACGGAGTTGAAACACCTTTACCTGTATCTCTAATTGATGCAATAATATTTTTAACACTTGCATATTTAGCTGGTATAGCAAAATTAATTTGAGTTGTTGAATCTCCACCTTCAATTTTTGCGGTTGTAGTAAAATTTGCAAGACCTTGAAGAGTATATGTTAACGGGCCATTTTGTCCAGATTTAATAATAGCCATAGCTTCATTAGAAAGAGCAATATATGATGCAATATACTCAATATTATCTATTTGAAAATTTGTTATTGTGTTAGGAAAAGCACCTATAGATTGAGGAGTTGATGCAAATTGAATTTCAAGACGAACTGGCGAGGCAGTCATTTCCCAGAGTGGCAAATAATGAGATGATGACAATGAACCTAGAATTGATAGTAGTGTAATACAATATGTAGTTGGAGTATCAGCTACATTTTTTTCTCCATTGTTCACACACATAGAATTACCACCGAAATTTAATGATGTCTTTAATGCATTAGCTAAAGCCTGAGTTGTTGCTGGATCTGTAGCGTTAGCGGTATTAACTTGATTATACATTTTTACATATTGGTCGGCTCTATTACCATTTAAAATGGAATATTTACCGTAAGATGCATCTGTTGAAACTTGTAAATCAAAATACTCTTTTGCTACTAAATTATATCCTTGTATATCTTCAAGTAAGTTTGAACCATGAAAAACTCTAATTCTTTCTATACATCCATGAATTCCCCCAGAGTCTAATCTGCCTTCCCCTGTTCCTGTAGTTTTAAAGGAGAATTTCAAAACAGATTCATTTGCAACAAGGGCTAGATTTGGTCCGGTGGGTATCATTATTGTGCATACTGTATTTTTTGTATAATTATTTAATTGGCCATTTGGTTGAATATTACTAGAATAACTTCTACTCATACTACTTTCTGATTTATTCGAATATTTGAGATTTCGGGGTAGCATTTTATGTTTTATATAATGTTATATGATAAAAAAAATTAAACTATATTATCTTTCTAATCTGGACTTATTTTTAATGCTTTTATATGGTTTTACTCCTTGACCAAGTGGTTCATACTCAGATTGATTTTGATTTTCAATAACATGTGAATGGTCTGTATATGTAGATGGATTAGGACCATTTTTATAAACCATATAAGTTTTAATTCCCATAGTATGAGGTGTTTTGTTTGCTTTAATACCCATTGTTCTAGGTGTTTGTGAAGATTTAATACCCATTGTATTCATAATGTTTCTATATAATATTATCTAGAAATTAATTAACAAAATCTACTATATCTAATTGTAAAGTTATACTCCAATCCAAACCGTTTAAATCAAGTAAGATGTCATCCTGATTAACTAATTTAATTTGTATATCATTTAGATTAGCATATAAATTTACTACATTCTTTTGCATGGAATTATAAACAATAAGACTATTTGGAGGTGAATTAATAGGTATCGTTGTTAATGTATTCTTTTCAATATAGTTATTAGAATTTATATTCTCAGTAATAAAGTTTGATTTGATATGAATACAATGATTATTGGTATTTAAGTTAGAACAATAATTAGAGGTTATTTCATAATTAGAACTTACAAAGTCATCAATTCCGTTGTCAAATCCCATCAATATTAACAACGTGGAAAAGCTTGCTAAAACAAATTCTGTTTCATTATTATTCTTAAACGTGAATTTATTGTAAATTGAATTATATGATATATTCATACCAGGCATAGATTGATTTAAATAAGTTGTAAGTTGATTTGAATTATAATTACCAGGTTTAACTAATAAAGTATTTGGAACGCCGTTTATGATATAATACAATAAGTTGTTAGAACCATTTATATTAAAAAATGAATAAGGAATAATTGCATTAATAACTGATATATGAATATGATGTTGAGAAGGAATTATGATTTGTGGGATATTAAACACACAATTTGATTTAGAACCGTTTATATATTTTGTTGCAAACTTGGAGTTTAAATTTATCTGAAGACTATCACTCATCTTATATTATTAGTTCTATAAATTAAAATCTTAGTGAAAATGGCTTAAAATTTTGTGATATTAATATATTATCAAATGAATATTGAAAATTATGTTGTTATCAAAGGCTATGAAAATTATAGCATTAGTAATTTAGGAAATGTAAAGAATACTATAACAAATAAACCAATAGCGCATAATACTACTCATAAATATATAAGAATTGGTTTGTCAAAAAATAAAAAATCAACAAAGTTTTACTTGCATAGATTACTAGCAATAGCATTTATTCCGAATCCAGATAATTGTGAATGTGTTGACCATGTTGATAATAATATCAGGAATAACACTTTAATCAATCTTCGATGGGCTACAAGACTTCAAAATGCTCATAATACTGGTATTATCAGTAGAAATACTTCAGGTGTTAAAGGCGTAAGCTGGTCAAAACGTGATAATAAATGGCGAGCAAGAATTTTCTTTGATGGAAAAGAAATAAGCCTTGGATGCTTTGACAAAATTGAAGATGCTAAAATTGCAAGACAAAATAAGGCAACTGAACTATTTGGCATATTTAAAAATGCATGTGAAAACTAAAATCTTAATTTCTTATCAAACTTCTTTAAATTATACGTGTTATGACTTCTTAAGGGCCTTACAACGTATGAATCTGGAACTGTAAAACGTCTTTTGTTATATTGAGTTGTTGATAATATTGAAACAGGGTCTGTTGCTGTTCTAATATCAACCTGGTTATCTTTAATTTTTTTTCCAATTCCAAATAAGCCCGTCCCCTTATTTACTGTTATTACTTTATCAACTTTACCTGTTTTATTTGCATGTTCTGCAAGAGAGCCTGCAAGGCTATGTCCTATAGTCAACAGCGGGTTATGTTTATATTTATTTTTTACTTTATCAACAAGTCTCAAGCTATCACCAAATCTATAAGTCAAATCACCTAATCCAACGGCTAAAGCTCCATCAGTTATTACGTCTCCTAATGTTCTTGTTCCTGTAAATGCAATTATTGTTTGTCCATGTCCATTAAATACTCTATGCTTTCTATTAGATAGTTCTTTATCTAATTCATATCCGTCTGCTTTTCCCAATCTCTCAGCGTCATTAGTTCCAGCATAACTTGCTTCTAATAAAGAATGTAAGTGTCTAGAGTTAATAGTTGGTTCATTAAATTTACTTTGTCTAGGTTCCATTTTGTTTAATCTATAGTATTATAAATGAAAATAAATTCTAGATTATAGAATATTTTATTATCAATCTAGAATTCTATTAGTTCTATCTATTCTATTTAGTTTAATCTACATTATTGTAGATTAATTACTGTTTTTAAGAAATATCTTATTTTAAGCACGATACACTTTTACATTTATACCTTACATTTATGAAAGAAATAAATGTAAATTATACCACATTACTTTGCATCGACCGGCTTTAAATACGGCATTTCTTATTATCCATTATTGGCAACTTCTATTCTGTGATAAAACATATTTCAGTATGTAGAGTTTGGCTCAGTGGTAAAGTTTGGACATAGAAAAAAAAAGATGGGGTTCAATTCTCAGGTGAGTCATTTTATTTTTTTTCATCTTTCTCGCGTGCTTGTGTGCTTGTGTGCTTGCGTGTGTGTG
>JAGXHX010000068.1 GCA_024635955.1 Bacillota bacterium | reverse complement strand
TATGAATAGACATGTGATAATGCTTGTTGTGAATACAATTGCTATTATTACGCCCCAACGTTTTGGCAAACTGAGTTCCATATGATCCACCTTCTAAATAAGTCTTCAACTGCTATTGTATAATATTTATATCAAATGAACCATTGCTTTTTTGCTTGAAACCATTTAAAATAAGAATACAGTCCTTGGGGATGTAGCTCAATGGGAGAGTGCCAGGCTGGCAGTCTGGATGTTGTGGGTTCGAGCCCCATCATCTCCACCAAGTCAAAAAACACCCTGTAACGTAATGGTTACAGGGTGTTTTTTGTCGTTTTATACATAACTGTTCAGATGCTTTAAAACCCATTAAATTGTGTAATCGTTTTAATCGTAGTCACTGCATGAGTAAAGTAGACGTCACAGATATATACTTGTAATAATTCGGTTCACCGTAACAAGTTAAAACCAAACCGTTTTGATCTCAATTTTTCAATTATCCAACATGATTGATTTTTAATTATTATTACTCAATAAATTAAACAGGGAGTAGCACGGTTGCTACTCCCATTCTGTCTAATCGCTTTTTTCTATTGCTGAACCCGTTGATTTTACTGTATTTAGCTTCTTTAACTTCACAGTTTCAACTCGATTTTCTCTGGCTCCAATGCATTGTAGTGCGATTTCAGAACGGATTTTACCACAAGCTTATAAAATTAATACTTATGCATATATACATTAACAACTTCTCTTGTTACAATCCTTACATTCGTTGTAAAATCCTTTCCTTTTAATAAGATAGAATCACTTATAATATTCAATTTATTACGAAATAACGAAATTAATGCTAAGGTTAAAACATTTGTCTCAAATACATCTTATAAGTTTTAAGATGTAAATAAGATATTTTTATAAATTTATATAAGTGTTAAAATTAAAGGGTTATTGGCATTATTCAAAAAAAATGATATAATCAAATTAACAATTATCTGGAATGTGTCTAAAACACAAAAAGATGAAATCAAGACAATTATAGAAGGCGGTGAGAATAACTATGAAATCAAATGAAATACTCACATATTTTAATGACTCAAAAATTCACCATTTAGATGAATTATACTGTTCTCTTACGTGTAAAAGCCCCAAAAATGCTCCCTCAAAAGAAACCTTGCGAAGATCATTAAATCGTTTAAAGAATCAAGGTGATATTTATCTAGTTAGTAAAAATATATATGCAAAAGGCAAAAAACTGACTTATGAACCAGAGTACGATATAAAACTTAAAAGATTGAATAATTTTATTAAAAACCAATACTCTGAAATAAATTATATTGTATGGGATACAAGTTGGTTAAAAATATTCAGTCATAACTACTATATGACTTCATACAAGGTTGTTGAAGTAGAAAAAGGATTTGAGGAGACGATATTTAATTATGTCAAATCTAAATACCCTAGCACATTTCTTAATCCCACTGAAAAAGAATATGAAATGTACATTGATAGCCCCGATACCATTATCATTAAATCTCTTTTGAAAAGAGCACCTGTATTAAAGTCAAGTAAAGGCAATTTTCCTAAAATTGAAAAGTTAATTGTTGATACTTATATCGATAAGGCTGCATTTAACTGGTTACAAGGTGTAGAATGGAAACGAATGCTTAATAATATGATTGATAGTTGCGAAGTTGACATGACTACTTTAATAAACTATTCATTGTATCGAAAAAATGAACAAGTTTTAGAAAATTTCTACTCAACTATTAAGAATTATCGAAATGAAACAGATCACATCAACCAATTTTTTCACTATTCCGTTGGGGAGAGTAGAGATAGTATAGACTGGAAAGCCATAAATTCAAGAGTTAAAGAAAACCTAATTCTTACAAGTTGCAAATGTCCAAAAAATAAATGTACTAAGGAGATCTGCAGTGATAATAGAAAATAATTTTACTAAAGAATGGCTAGAGCGGCAATTGGATGATATCAAAAAAAGAAAGGTAAGCGCAGACCCACTTCTAGTTGAAAAAAATATCCATGCTCTACATTTACTTGAGAAACTTATAGAAAAAGAACTCGATTTTGTCTTTAAAGGTGGTACTGCATTGATACTACTTTTAGAAGAACCAATAAGATTTTCAATTGATATTGATATACTAATGAAGCCAAGTTACCTAAGTGAATCATTAAATTCTACTCTTGAAAGTATAGTTTCAGAAAATGGTCCATTTAATAAATTAGAGGAAGATGAACGAGTAAATAAAGGAATTCCAAAAAAACACTTTAAATTCTACTATGAATCAGTTGTTTCAAATAAATACCCACAATATGTTTTATTGGATATATTATTTGATAATGTAATTTATACTGAAACAGAAAAAATCCCTATCAAGAACGCCTTGATAAATACTTGTGCCCCATATGTAGAGGCACTTTGTCCAACATTAAATTCTCTTCTTGGCGAGAAGATGACAGCATTTGCACCAAATACAACAGGAATCCCTTATGCATCAGGGAAACATACAGAAATTATTAAACAAATGTTTGATGTTTCAAGAATGGTTAAACATATAAAACCAGATTCTTTAAAGGTAGTAAAAGAAAATTTTTATCTAAGTGCAAACCAAAA
Organism: Bacillota bacterium; assembly: GCA_024635955.1. Taxonomy (GTDB): domain Bacteria; phylum Bacillota; class TC1; order TC1; family TC1; genus WTXA01. Next base: position 2,704 of record JAGXHX010000068.1, on the reverse strand, counting down.
TATTAAATTCAGGACTCTAGTTGACATAGGACCCGAACATGTACTTGAGGATATAATTGATACCTCAATTACAATCCTCGCACAAGGTAAATATAAGAAAGATGCATACACTCGACTTGATGAAGGAATTAAGAGCATCAAAGGGTATATTCATAGTGAAAAATATAACTACGATTATGCTGTAAAAGACGCTGGGAGAGTTGCACATTTAGCAATTTCAATTTTAAACAACACTCCTTTCCTTCACTATACGCAGGAACTTGAAGTTGATGATTATACCCAAGATGTACATCTAAGACGAATGAATATCTTAAAGAAAACAGATAAAGAAGCGTATTATCATTGGCAACAAGTTTTAACTAATAAATCCAAATAAAAACTTTGATATTAAGGATATTCTCTACGATGTCCTTTTTTAATCCATTATACGTTTTAATTCAATCAATATATTGACATTTACCTTTGCTATTATCTCATAGGGATTAGCATCTCCAGTATGTAAATAAGAATCACACGACCCACATAAAGCGTTAACCTATCTCCAGAAGTAATATCAACCTTCGATACCCATTGAAAAAAACATACTCACTTGAACTGAGAATCCAACTGGGTATGGCTTTTATAATAAATGTCTTGACTCCCACTCAACAATCAAAATCTATTTCATGATGGTATTGATTCATCATATTCATATTATTCTGTTTCAGTTTACAGCCCATACTTGCGACATATGAAACTATTGGAGTCAAAATGGAGTCACATCTACAAAGCATACTCAAAAAACACTTTATCTTTTCTTCTTCTTTTTCCAGTAATGTTTCCATATTTTTTTAGAACTTCTGACGTTGCAAGATATTTAATTTTATATTTACATGTTGTCGATTTAATTGGAGAAAGTATTTCAGTTATCATATTTCCCTCTACTGATAATAAACCTATCCCTTTATCAATAAATTGATTAATATCAACATTCCTAATTTTATCCGCAGGCAAAGCTAAATAAGAATAATCTGAAAAACACAAATATCTTTCCGCTTGTAAGAGTCCACCCTTCCAATCCCGTAGCTTTGCTTCAATACTAATTGTAACTCCTAGTTTAGTTTCAAGAATGTTTTTTATTATCTTTATGATGCTTTTTACCACTTTAACGATTGCTAATTCCTCAAATTCTAAAATTATTTTTCTGATTTTATTATCTTCTATATAGAATTTATCACTCAATTCTGAAAATGTCGTCTCCTTTTTTTCATTAATATAACTGATGATCTCCATTTTAACAAAATCATCAAACTTACATATACGAGTATTTGCTCCCATATTCAGAGTTATATCTGGAATACCAATCCCCATTCTTAATTCATTTATATATCTAATTCCATATTGTTCAAAATACGAATTCATATTTCTAACCATTTCATTCTCTAACATTTAGTTTACCCACCTCTCTGTCAAAAGCTTTGTAACTTCTAGCCAATTTTTTAAATACTTATAATCTTCAGATTTAAAAACTGGCTTTAAGTGTTTATAATGCTCTATTGCAGTCTCAATTTTGATTTTCATATATTCAACTTTTTTTTCAATAGTTTCAAATGAGTTAAGCTTCTCAATATCTTCATTTCTTCGATATAAGAAATGCTTCTTTGTCAATTTTTCGTTTACAAATGCAGTAGGATTAATACCATCACAATATGGACATGTGCACATAAGTGAATGCCCGATTTTGGATTCTAGAATACTTATAATTTTTGCAGGATTTTTTCTTAAAATTGGAACACTTCTCAATAACTCTGGTATATAATAACGTACATACAAATTATATGCGTCAGAAGAATCTTTATATAAATCCTCATAAAAAGTTTCAAATCGAGATGTTCCGGCTTCAAATCCATGTAATCCAAATGCCAATAATAGTAATCCAAATTCACCTACACGACCCGCAATAACAGGTCTATTTGTAGAATTTTGAAGTTCTAATAGAGTAATTGCATAATTATATAACTGTGATATGTTTGATTCCAAATTTATACAATCAACATAAATCCAATATTTATCACACTTTAATCCTGATAACACATTTAAAAAATATTCTCTTTCCTTCCTAGAAGTTAAAACCTCGGTTTTGACACAAAAACCTGCTACTAGTTTACCATCATAACCTATGCTATCTAAATAGTCTCTTGTTTCTTCAATCAATTTCACATCAAGTGTAAACCAATTTTCGAAATCATCCATTTTTATTTGTACAAGATTTGAATTATTACTAACATGAAATGGGGCAACTATTTCTTTTGGATTATATTTTAATTGCTCATCTACAACCTTTTTCACATAGTCTTTTTTTGACTCATGTGACATCAGATCATCAAGTTCAAGTCGACTTAAATCCTTTGGAGCATAGTCCAATTCAACTAACCCTTTTACATCAGAAAATGTATCATAAGCTAATCTCATTGTTGCAGGATCAATAATGAAATTTACCTGCTGTTTCTGCAACAACTTCAAAAGGTTTTTCTGCATTTTTTGATGATTAATAGGGAAAATAGCATTTTTTAAAACAAAACCGTCTTCTAATATAAACTCTTCTAAAACTGTTTTTTCATTCCAAAGTCTAACATAAAAATTAGATTCAAACATCTGATTTTCTATACTAACATCTTCAATCAAAATTTGTAATTTCTCTAATATCTCAATACTAGTATTAGGT
>JAGXHX010000067.1 GCA_024635955.1 Bacillota bacterium | reverse complement strand
GTCGGCAGCGTCAGATGTGTATAAGAGACAGATACAGTACAGTAATTTAATTAGATTCCCATGTCCAGAAGGCATTGCGTCGTTTATCTGCCCCTCCTACTATTTCCTTATTCTTATAATCAACATAAAGGGAGTTTACACTTCCATAAAACTGAGAGTTGAAATATAATATTACGGAATAGCCTTTTTTACGCAAAATATCTTTTTCAGAGTCTGATAAATAGTTGCTTTCCAAATATAATAAATTCTGATAATAAAAGAAACGGTTTGAGTTAATTGCAGTCTGTAAAGGTTCATTTTTTTGTAAAGTCCGTAAAAGAACCTCTGTTAGCATTAAAGGTATTCTTTTGCTTCCAGGACTACCAATGCCAATTACTGCTTTGTCATCTTTCGCAAGAATAGTGGGAGCAATAAATGTACGCGGTCTTTTACCTGTTTCTGCAACATTCAAGGATGATGGAGTTAAGGAAAAATTATCCATATGATTATTTAAGAAAAAGCCATATGCATTTTTGCCTGTACCAAAAAATTGACTTAGGGTATTCGTCACGGAAACCATCATACCACTTTTATCAACTACGACAATGTGAGTTGTATTTTCCTCATCTTTACTATCTGATGGTGAATCATCAATTATTATATTTGAAAGATCTATATTTGATAAAACCTGGGAAGCTAATTGATCAATATATTCATTCGAAGTCAATTTGTCGGTATCAACTAAATGAAAATTAGGATCGGAGATTTTTGTAAGTCTATCATGATAGGTAACTTGAGTTATTCTTGCTAAAAGAGCAATATAATTCGCTGAATCTCCATTATATTTACTGAGGTTAAGTTTTTCGGCTAATGATAAAGTTTGAATCAAGGTCACGCCTCCAGAAGGAGGTGTTGATGAATATACATCATAACCAGCAAATGATCCTACAACTGGTGCCCTTTTTATTACTTGATAAGATGCTAAGTCATTTAATGTAAGACTGCTGTTTTTGACTATTTCCTTTGCAATATCACCACTGTAAAATTCATCTGCACCATTTGCTTTGATTCTTTCCAAAGCATTTGCCAAATCAGGTTGTTTCAAGATTTCTCCTGTTTCAATTGCTTTTGTGCCGTTGAAAAATAAATTCCATAATTTACTATCAATTTTATAGCCTGAAGTTTTAATCAAGCTGTTCAGCATAGGATTAACCTCAATACCTTCCTTGGCCAGCTTAATAGATGGATCTAGTAATTCTCCCATATCTAAAATCCCATAATCACTATGTACTGCATCCAGCCCTTTAACAAATCCGGGTATAGCTATAACACTGGATAAATTTTTAGGAGCTATCCCTAAGTAATCATAGACTACTGGTGCTGTTCCATCTGACGGGTAAACTAGCATTATACCGCTGCCTCCCATCCCTGAAGCATATGGTCCAACTACACTCAGAGCATAAGAAACAGCTATAGCTGCATCAACAGCACTCCCCCCCTTATTTAGAATATCCATACCTATATCTACAGCTCTAGAATCATCTGCTACAACACCATAACCTGGTGTTGATATTTCACTTATATCTATTGGAACTTTAACAATTGGTTCCTTAATACTATTAATTACTTGGAATGATTTATTTGACAATACTAAAATAAATATAAATAGTAAAATAAATATAATTATTTTAGCTATCTTTTTTTTAAGCTTCACAACAATCAAATCCTTCTTCATTTATTAAGAAACAAAATATTTTAATCAAGATTTATATCTAGAATTCCCTTTTTAATATCCCAATTTAAATCCTTGGGTAATTCGCTTGTCATAACATTGAAAACAGCTTTTCGTTTGAAAATATTAAATATACTTAAAGCTGGTTTTGGATAACCATAAACTAACTTCAAAGGTATAACTCTTATTGTTCTTGAGGATGAATCTTCTTCAATAATATACTGAATAAACACACTATAATTGTTAATTTCAAATTTTTCTATATGTAAAAGATTTCCAAGACCATAAAAAATAATTTTATCATTATAAATTTCAATAGGCTCTATAACCATTGTATTATGACCCAAAACAATGTCTGCTCCTGCATCGCATATTGCTTTGGCTATGGTTTTTTGTATGTCGTCAACCCGTTTGTGTGCACTGTTCTCCCAGTCAACATGTACAATCAGCAGGTCTGCATTTTTTTTTGCGTTTTCAATCCATTTCAAATTCATAACATAATTTGTTTCAGTTATACCCAAAGTCGCTATTTTCATTCCATTGATTTGTTGATAAATGATATTCTTTTCAGGATCCTGCTCTGCTCCAGTGGACATTATACCATTTACGGCTAAGATTTCTTTGCTACCTTCAATTTTGTCATTGATACTAACATTAGAAAAATTGGCATCTTTTAGTAGTTTGATTTTATTTTCAGTTATTGCACCGGTAATATTTCCAGTTACATAATCAGAATTTTCTAAGTAACTTTTAAGATGTTTAGTTATTTCATCTGATTTCCATGTATTTACTGGAACGTTATAATATTTGTTAAAAACAATATCACCAAGAAAGCTGCCAATAAACTTTTTTCCTGAATATTGCTTTGTAACATCAGTTGGAACTGATAACATACTCAAGGCAGGAAGTAAGACTAAAAGAAAGGTCGTCATGATTAGAGCAATAACTATATGCCTATTTGTCTGGGTCTTATATTTTTTAGCAAAACGAAGAGCTTTCATTTTGATTGTCATTTTTTTATCCATATACTTTCACCCCTTATCTCAAGATTAAAGCATTGTAACCGAATACGATTAGATAAGTTGCGGTACTCACTAGTGCTAAGCTTAAAATTGTATGCATAAAACCTTGACGTTGAATTGTATTAGCAATAATTCCAGGAACGATTACTCCAACTCCTGTTATTATATAAAATTCATAAGGTAAATATGGTACTGTATAGTCTATTAGCAATTTTATTATGAGACCAACAGTAACCATAGCAACAAACTTTCTACGTCCATATAGAATAACTATGCGTGCAATTCCAAAGTTAACTATCAAATAGGTTAAGCCACTAATTAATAATACAACTAAAATTGTGTAGGGATGTTCAAACATTAATGCGATATATCCAGCAACAATCAATCCAGCCGGCAACATTCCGGTTATCTCCGTGTATATCAAGCTAAGCATTGTTCCTACTACTAGTGCAAGGTATAATTCGTTTCCGTACATCTATCGTCTCCTTCGTCTTCACCTATATTTTCATCATTTAAATTACATGTTGGTGGTTCAATATTCAATAAGGCAGTTATAAATTCTTCTGCTGTACCGTGGATATTACAAACACCAAAAATTATTTTACCAGCTAGTTTCTCTTCAATCGCCTTATAGATTTTAGCGCCATTAGCACCTTTCGCATCATAGAATTCATCAGTTACTATTTTACCTGCATTATATGCATCTACCACATTTTTTGTTTCCAGCCCCATACATACTAATAAATCTGATGGGAAATAGGGTAGAAAATCTTCAGCAAATTGATATGTACGATCCATTCGGTCTGGTCTACAATTGATCAATACAGCTATATTATTTGTTGGGTAGCCAATTTCTATCACCATTTTCCAGATTGCAAAAGTTGATGTTACATCATTGGCCGCAAAGCCATTAACAAAATATGTGGTCTTTTCAAATATATTTAATTTATGAACTTTGACTACACCTGGATCTGGTTTAGCTTCTAACATTCCCTTCCAAGCAGTTTTTTCGTCAATATCTAGAGCCTTGGCTAAAGCTAATGCTAATGCTACATTTTCTGGAAAATAAATTGAACTGAATCTTCTTAACTGTTCTTGCCCTATCTTTGAAGTTTCAGCTACGAATACTTCAGTATTGCGTTTTTTAGCAATATCTTTAAAAAAATTCTCATAGGTTCCAGGTGCGATTATCAATTTGCCATCATAGGGTATAGTTGATGTGAAAGCATCTGCTATATTATTTAGAGTAGGTCCCATAACATCCATGTGATCTTCGAGAACATTTACAATTACACCGATATTTGCCTGTACCATTTGATTTTGGTATATCAACTGATAATCTGGATTAACCGCCATACACTCGCTAACAAGTACATTGGCATCTAATTTGGCAGCAGTGGCAACTATTTTTCTTTGTTCCCCTATATTAGGCCCTTCTGGTCTTCTTATAATTTTCGATTCATCTTTTGTGTTCCAATATAGAATGCGAGCTTCAGTTCCAGTAGTTTTACCAATAACCCTGTATCCAGCTTCGCTTAAAATACCTGTCATAAGACGAGTTACAGTTGATTTTCCTCGAATGCCATTTACATTTATTCGTATTGGTATAGAATCCAAATTCTTTTGATGAGCATGTTTCTCATATATTCCAATTGCTAATAATAAAATTGATAATATTATAATAAGTAGCATTTTGAATCCTTTCAATAATTATCTATCTTTATAAAAAAATACCATTTATAAAAGTTCTAGTCAAGTAATAGTAGTGTCTTTAACATCAACCCTCTTTGATCTTTTATGAAAACTAGGGTATTAAACCATTCAATAATCTATAAACATACAAGACTATGGTTAAGATTAAAACAATCCCTAAATAAACATATACTATCTTCCTCAACTTAGGATATTGGTTAATATGAAATACTGCCAGAAAGGCAATAACTAATGGCAGTGCCATTGGATGAAAATACCAATACTCAATAAAATCAAACTTGAAAAAAGAAAACATTGCTCTCGTCGCTCCACAAGTCGGACAGGGTATGCCGGTTAGATATCTTAGCATACAGGTAATATCTATCAGTGAGTAAAGATAAAAGAATAAAAGTCCCAAGCTCAGAAATAATAGATGATATATTATAACAATCTTAGGTTTTTTGTCCTTATTTTTCAAACTAGCCATTAATAATTCCTGATAATATAAGAGCTATAAGCAGAACACCTACTATAACTCTGTAAATTACAAAACCAACATAACTATGTTTCCCAAGAAAATCTACAAAAATCTTAACTACAAAATAAGCTACTATAAAGGATACTATAAATCCAACAACCAAGGCTACAACCTCAATTGAACTATTAATAACCAAATCATTGAGTTCAAAAACAAAAGCACCAAACATAATTGGAATCGCCAAAAAGAACGAAAATTCAGCCGCTAGTCTTGGAGATAAACGTCTGAACAAACCACCACTTATTGTTGATCCACTTCTACTCATTCCAGGAACTAGTGCCAAGCACTGAAACAATCCAACAATTAAAGAATCCTTGACAGTTAAATCATCAATATCATCTTTCTTATGTATCATATGTTTACCCTTGGTATATTTTTCTGCTATATATAATAATATGGCTCCAACTATTAAAGAAACTGCTACAATATTTGGAGAAAACCAAGATTTGATAGTAGACTTGAACAAGACTGCTAAAATGAAAGCTGGAATTATACCAACTATTATATTTATAGCCAAACCTCTGCCCCATTGCCCCTTACCAAGATTTTTAAAGGCTCCAAATATTTTTTCCCTATATAAAACAACAATCGCAAGTACTGCGCCTAATTGAATCATAACCTCAAAACTAGTAGCAAATGCTCCTTTAAAATCTAAGAAATGACCAAATATAATGAGATGTCCTGTTGATGAAACTGGTAAAAACTCTGTTAATCCCTCAACTATCCCCATAATAATGGCCTTGATTATTAAATAAAATCCCAACATACTTGTACCTCCTATATTTCAAATAATTTCTTAGTGTTAGCAATTGTCATCTCAATTATAGACTCGCCACGAATTCCAACTATCCTATCTGCAATATAGGGCAGATAAGCTGGTTCGTTTTGTTTCCCTCTAAAAGGATGAGGAGTAAGATATGGAGAATCTGTCTCTATTAACAAAAGTTCCAAAGGTATTGTTTCAGCAACCTCCAGAGGTTGCTTTGCATTTTTAAAAGTAACAGGTCCGCCTAGAGAAATATAAAAACCTAGTTCCTTAATAACTCTCATTGCAGAATCAGCCGAGCCAGAAAAACAATGAAAAACTCCTTTAAGACCTTTTCCATAATCTCTGATAATTTCAAATGTCTCTAAAAAAGCTTCCCGAGAATGAATAACCACAGGCTTATTAGCTTTCTTGGCCAATTCCAATTGTTTAATAAAGACCTCTCTTTGTTTTTCTCTCGGACTATTGTCATAATGATAGTCAAGTCCGATTTCACCTATTCCTACTACTTTTTCATTATTTAATAAATTTTTTAATATATCCTCTACCTCAGCACTATAAGTTATTGCATCATGAGGATGGATACCCACAAGAGCATAAACATTATCATTGGCTTTTGCTATCTCCACAGCTCTAATACTTGATGCCAAATCATATCCTGGAACAGTAAAAGTATCTACACCAACAGCTTTTGCTCTAGCAATTATACCGTCAAGATCAAAAAATAGCTTATCATCATTCAAATGACAATGAGAATCAATCATTAACTAACCACTGCTCCTTCTTCAAGATTACCATCAACAGTCAATAATCTTAAATCATTTTCACCCTTGGCAGCCAATAACATACCATGAGATTCAATACCTCCTAATTTAGCAGGTTTTAAATTATAGACTACAATAACTTTCATATCAATTAAATCCTGTGGCTGGTAATATAAGGCAATACCTGCAACAACAGTTCTAACTTCATCAATTCCAACTTTGACTGATAACTTCAATAGTTTTTCTGTACCCTCAACCTTCTCTGCTTCAAGTACTTTGCCCACTTTAAATTGACATTTGGCAAAATCATCAATTGATATTAGATTATCTTTATTTGATGTAATGTTATTATTTTGTTTTTCCATTTTATTTATTTCCTTTTTCTTTTCATCATTTTCAGTTTTCTTAGGCTTTTCTTCAGCGTCCACCTTAATCTCTATACGAGGGAAAAGTGGTGTTCCTTTAGCAACTTTAAAAGACTGATCTAAAGAACCAAATTCCAACTTTTCATATGTAAAATATTCTTTATCTATACCTAATTGAGCTATAACCTTAGCTTTTGTCTCAACTAAAACTGGACTTAACATAATTGTTGACATACGAATTATTTCCACCAACTGATAGAGAACAACTGATAATCTCTCTAAATTACCCTCTTTGTATAAGGTCCAAGGAGCGGACTCTTCAATCATCTTATTACCTTTTCCAATAAGTTTAAATACAGCTTGTAATCCCAAACTCAACTCAAACTTATCCATGTGATTCTGGTAACTATCAATAACTGACTTACTTAAACTAACAAGATCCTCATCAAAACCACCTTTAATTAGGGGAATGTTTCCGGAAAAATATTTATCAATCATAGAAATAGTTCTACTTAGTAAATTACCATAATCATTAGCTAAATCTATATTTATTCTATTAACTAAGGCATCTTCAGAGTAATAGTAGTCAGAACCACTTGGCATTTCTCTTAATAAAAAGTATCTTAATGAATCTGCACCATACTTATCAATTAAAACTAATGGATCAACAACATTTCCAACAGACTTGCTCATCTTCCCACCACCAGATAATAACCAGCCATGACCAAAAACTGTGGTAGGTAATTTTATATCGGCCGCCATTAATATAATTGGCCAGATGATAGTATGAAAACGAATAATATCCTTGCCTACCAAATGAACAATCTCATCATTATTTTTCCAGAATTGTTCATATAAAGGACCATCATTAAGATAATCCAAAGCAGATATATAGTTTGTTAATGCATCAAACCAAACATAAATGATATGCCCTTTGTCCATGGTAATAGGAATACCCCAGTCAAAAGTAGTTCCTGAAACTGATAAATCCTCTAAGCCAGTTTTTATAAAATTAATCATCTCATTTCTTCTACTCTCCGGTTGAATGAAATGAGGATGGCTTTCTATATATTCTAATAATCTATCTGAATATTTACTCATTTTGAAGAAATAACTTTCTTCTTTAACTATATCAACAACCTTACCACAGTCAGGACAATGTCCCTCCTCTAACTGAAACTGAGTGAAGAATGATTCACAAGATGTGCAATAATATCCTTCATATTCTCCTTTGTAAATGTCACCTTGGTCATAAATCTTTTGAAACAAGGCTTGTACTGTATCATAATGTCTTTTTTCAGTTGTTCTAATAAAATCATCATAATCAATATGCATTTTAGACCAGAGTTTCTTAAATGTCTTTACAATACCATCAGTATATTCTATAGGCTTCATTCCCTTTTCGGCGGCTGCTTTTTCGATTTTTTGACCATGTTCATCAGAACCTGTTAAAAAATATACATCGTAACCTTTCATTTTTTTATAGCGGGCTAATGTGTCAGCCATAGTTGTAGTTAAAGTATGTCCTATATGTAACTGGGCACTAGGATAATATATTGGGGTAGTAACATAAAAACTTTTCTTCTCCATAAATTATTCCTCCTTCTTTTCTAATATATATTCATAAAGCTTATTCTTACTGACATTGTAATCAGTAGATATAGTCTTAATAGCTTCCTTGCTATTTATTCCACTACCCACCATAATCTGATAAAGTTTGTATTGTTCCTCAAGACTCATTACTTTAGCAGTGACTTGATTTCCTTCTAAAATCAAAACCATTTCACCTTTTAAAGTTCTACTTTCAACAACCTGTAATAGCTCTTCCAAAGTCCCTCTAATTACTTCTTCATAAAACTTTGTTAATTCTCTGGCTATAGCTCCATTTCTGTTTCCAAGTATTTTAAGGAGTAGTTGTAAATCCTTTTGGATACTATGGGGAGTTATATAGAATATAAGTGTAGCTCTAATATCTTTTAAACTACTAAGGACTGCTTCTCTTTCTTTTACTTTACTTTTAGGCAAAAAACCATGAAAATAAAAATTGGTAGTTGATAAACCTGAAATTACTAGACCACTTATTACTGCACTAGGTCCTGGAATCACCTCAACTCGAACACCTCTACCCCAAGCCTCCTTAACTAGAATTTCCCCAGGGTCGCTAATACCGGGCATTCCTGCATCAGATACTAAGGAAACTTTATTCCCTGCTTCAACTAAATCTATTAGATATGACTTTTTCTCGTTTTCACTATATTTTTGATAACTAATAAGTTTCTTGGATATGCCAAGATGATTTAAAAGTTTCAAAGTTTCTCTTGTATCTTCACAAGCAATAAAGTCTGTTTCTCCTAATATTCTAACAGCTCTTAAGCTGATATCTTCTAAGTTACCAATGGGTGTGCCTACTAGATACAAGCAACCATCATCTTTTACCATTCTAGCACTCCTTTATCGTATAATTCTTTAATTTCCCTTGAATCTTCACCCATTTCATCACTAATGTAAAATGGTGATAACACTTGAAGTCTTCCTTTATGATTCTTTTTAGCAACTACCATTACCAATGAAGCAGATTTCCCCTGACTTGGGTATATTAGCTTCAAAGCAAATGGTTCTAATTTATTATTACTCATTTTTGTAAGTAATTCTGCCATTCTATCTGCTGGATAGATAACATAAAAATAGCCTCCACCTTTAAGAAGTTTTTTAACTTTTTTTATTAAACTTTCCATATCTCCAGTAAGTTCATGTCTGGCAATTGCCTCAGATTCATTCTTTGGCAAATGACCTTGATTAAAGAAAGGAGGATTTGAAATAATAAAGTCATAAATCTCATTTCCCTTTATATCCCTATAGTCTCCCTCTATTAAATCTACATCCAGCTTATGGATTTTAAAATTTTCTAAAGCTATTTCATATAGATCTTTTTGTATTTCCATAGCAGAAAATTCCCATTGAGGGAATCTTTTGCTTAGTAGCAAGGTTATTATCCCACTACCTGTGCCAATATCTAATATATTTATTTTTCTTTCTTTACTTCGAATAAAACCTGATAGTAGAAGGGCATCAACACTATACCTGTAACCATCTACAGGCTGAAAAAAAGGGTATTTATATAATACTTCTTCCCTTATTTTCTTCATTATTCTGTCCTATCTATTACATTAAGGCAGAAGATACAATCCTCTTCTCTCATTCTTCCAAAAGAACTATGACAAATATGAAAGCCTTGTTCATAAAGCTTAATTAAATTGCCAACACTTTGAGATTTATCTTCTTTCTGTAAATAATTACTCAGCTGTTCGTTTCTTTTTTCCAAAACTTCCAGATGTTTTTTTAAATCTTCAACTTCATGAAGAATCTCGTTAATCCTATCAACTATCTGGTCAATCTGTACTGATATCTTCATCTAGTTTCTCCTCTTCTGGACTTACAACAATTTCATGATAACCTGCAGGCACAAATTCAATTTCGTCTAAACTAAACTTGCCAAATCCCCCATCTCCTAGAATAACTGTAACATGTTTAGTAAAGAAACTATTCTTTGTGACCTTTCCTCTTCCCATTGGAGTTTCAATAAATGAACCTTCTTTAGGAAATGTTGCTCTTAGCACTGTGTAAGATTCATCTTCATATTTCAAGCAACACATAAGTCTGCCACAAACCCCATTAATTTTAGTAGGATTAGGGGAAATATTTTGGTTCTTAGCCATTTTGATTGAAATTGTTTCAAATTCTCCAAGAAAAGTAGAGCAACAAAGGCTGCGTCCACATGAGCCATAACCGCCTATAAGTTTGGCTTCATCCCTTACACCAACTTGTCGTAATTCAATTCTAGTTTTAAAAATACTGGCAAGATCTTTTACAAGTTCTCTAAAGTCTACTCTGTTGCTGGCGGTAAAGTAGAAGATTATTTTCCCACGATCAAATGTATATTCTGCATTTAAAAGTTTCATCGGCAGATTATGTTTCTTTACTTTTTCATCGCAGACTTTTAGTGCATCTTTTTCTGCTATCTTATTATCAGCAAGTTTCTTTTTATCATTTTCTGTTGCCATTCTTTGTATTGGTTTTAATGGTTGGACAATTTCATTTTCTGCAACTTCCTTTATATCTGTTACAGCAGTTCCATATTCCATACCTCTGGCAGTTTCAACAATAACATTGTCACCTGTTGCCACATTAAAATTTTTTGGATCGAAGTAGTAAGTTTTCCCAACACCCGAAAACCTAATACCTATAACTTTACATAGTTTACTCACTAAATATTCCTCCTATGGTTAAAAAACAATACTCCAAAGCATGTTTTTCATTAACATTTATTTTTATCTTCCTCAGGGCATCATCGATAGCCCCGACAATTTTCAAATTGAATTCTTCAAAATCTTTTCTGTAAACAGCCATAGCTTCTAACTGATAATAGCTGAACAATTCTCTTAAATATGGTTTTTTTGCTAATTTTTCAGCAAGTTCAAATATTTCATTTAAATCTTTTCTGACAAAAAGCTGATAAAATTGTTGATAATCCAACAAGTCTTGGTCCAGGTTGTCTAATAATACTCTAGCTTCATCAATCGAGCCTAGGCTCAAATACTCATTATTCTCATAGCCTAAATCACTCATTATCTTACCTAAGTCATCTTTATTTAGATTATTTAAATAATATTTTTCAACTCTTGAAATTATTGTAGGTAATATATCATCAGGATTAGTTGCTGTAAAAATAAATATTGTTCCAGGCAAGGGCTCTTCCAAGACTTTTAGTATTGAATTAGCAGCTTGTTCAGTCATTCTTTCAGCATGTTCCATAAATATTATTCTATAGGAACCTTCATATTTTTTAAGATGCTCCTCTTCTAGTATTCTTCTTATTTGTTCAATTTTAATAGATTCTCCCTCATCATAGAAGCTAATAAATTCCATATAGCTTTCCATGTCAAACTTTTTACAGGAACTACAAACACCACAAAATCCAGGATTTCCATTTTGACATATTATACTTTTTGCAAAAGCTAGAGCCAGGGTCTTTTTTCCAATCCCCCTTTTACCAAAGAACATGTAGGCATGGTTGTATTTCTTACTTTCAAGATCTTTTGTCAGGTAGTTTACAACCTCTTTTTGGCCTAGAATTTCATCTAGTCTTTTAACCTCTTTCATTCTCCAATAATTCCTCTACTCTCTTTAAAACAATTTCATTAATTTCATTAATTTCTAAATCACCATCTATTGTCATAAATTCCCTATACTCTTTTGCACTTTCTATCAAATCAAGGTAACCTTGTCTTACTTTTTCCATAAATTGCATGCCTTCTTTTTCTATTCTATCTAGTTCTTTATTTTCCATCCTTTTTTCAATTGTACTTATGTCAGCATCAATAAAAAATGTCAAATCAGGTGTGGCTTTTTTAATAAAAATATTATTAATTTCTTTCATTCTATTTATGCCCAAACCTCGTCCACCACCCTGATAGGCAATAGTAGAATCAAAAAAACGATCACTTATTACTATGTAGCCTTCAGCAAGCTTTGGTAAGATTATTTTTTCAAGATGTTCGTTGCGAGCAGCACAGTAAAGAAAAACTTCAGTCATAGCTTCTATAGGCTCATGTATATGTAACAGGATATTTCTAATAGCTTCTGCGATCTTTGTTCCACCTGGTTCTCTGGTCACAAAAATCTTAAAACCTTTACTTTCCAAACCGTCTCTTAAAAGCTGACATTGGGTTGATTTTCCAGATCCGTCTATTCCCTCAAATGTTATAAACATATATATCTCCTAATTATCAAAATCCTAACTTACATGATATCATTTTAATCACTTACTAACAAAAATTCTCTCATCTTTTATGCCCCTACAACCAGTGTAGTCACCACTCCAATTAAGTATTTTCTCGATCACATAATCATCGATTATCTCACCAGGAACTATTAATGGTGAACCAGGAGGGTAGGCGCAATATAACACTCCGCTGACCATGCCCTTACTATCTTTAATATCAACTTCTTTTTTCTCACTAAAGAATGCTTCAGTAGGTAACATTTTCATTTCTGGTATATAGATATATTTTTCAATCCCTAACTCGATATCAGCAACTGCATTCATCTTAAAGTGCTTACTTGCAGACTTAAGACTTCTGACTAACCATTCATAATTACCCATACTATCATAGAAACTTAAAAGTCCTAATATATATTTTTCTGTAGAAAGTTCTAAGAATACTCCCTTATTTTCTTCTAACCAGCTAACCACTGCTTTAACTTTTACATCACTATCGATTGCTACTAATAGTTTTAGAGGATCATCATTTTCAATAACTCTAAATCCTTTTATTCTATTAATTTCTGTCTTTAACCATTCTATAGCTTTTAACTTTTTATCAATCTTCATAGACATCATTTCTCTAATACTATCTTCAATAGATAACATAATAGGAAATGATGGGCTAGAAGTCTGATAGAAATTGGCATATTCTCTAAAGTCTTCTTCAAGATTTGATAGTATTATTGCTCCTTGATTCATTGCGCCTAATGTTTTATGAAATGAATGTACTTGCAGACTCATCCAGTTGTTGCTTTGATTACTAATATAGTAGAGATGGGAACCATGAGCTCCATCTAAAATTGATATTTTATCTTTTAGGAATGGTTTTAACAGGGAATAATCTTCCATATATCCTTCATAAGTTGGACTAGTGAAAATAACAGAATTAACTAATCCCATATATGGTAGATACTCTGCTGCTTTTACTGGTCTTGCTATACCTAGTTCATCTATCTTGTTTTTTAAATAGATTGGTTCTTGCCCATTATTGATTAAGCCCTTGTATATTGATTGATGTGAACCTCTTGGCAAAATAATTTTTTTATCTTTTCCTGCATATAGTAATGAGGATAACAATAGCCCAGTTGATCCATTAGTTCCTAAATAAGCATTTTTCACATTATAAATATGAGATATAGTATTTTCTAATTCCATTATTCCAGCTTTGGGGTTAAGAATATTGTCTGTCATGCTAAGTTCTGTTGTGTCGGTTTTTAGTCTTATTCCTTTGTGTCCTGGCATATGTAATGAAAAGGCTTCCTTTTTCACCAAGTTATTAAGATCGCTTTTTATACTCATTTATATAGTCTCCAACGCTTGTTCTATATCATCAATTAAGTCTTCAGCATCTTCTAGTCCTATTGCTAACCTAATTAGTGATGGTTTGATGTCCAGCCCTCTATGTGTCATTTTGGCCGGTATTTCAACTAGAGATTCTGTATCTCCTAGACTAACTGCAATTTTAAAAAGTTTAAGGTTATCAACGAATACAACTGCTCTTTCTTCATCACTACCCATACCTCTAATTCCATCTATTAATTCAAATGATATCATACCACCAAATTTTTTCATTTGTTCTTTGGCAACCATGTATCCATCAAAGGAGGGTAATCCAGGATAATAGACCTTGCTTATTTTATTATGTCCCTCTAGGTAATTGGCAATAGCCATAGCATTTTGACAGTGGCCTTTCATTCTATATTCCAAGGTTTTTAACCCTCTGTTAAATAACCAGGCATTAAAAGGCGCCATAGCTGTTCCAAATTCACACATATATCCAAATCTTAGTGTGTTTTCAAAATCTTTATCTTTTCCAACTACTAAACCACCAATGGCATCACCATGTCCACCTATATATTTTGTTGCGCTATGTATTACAAAGTCTGCTCCTATTAGTAATGGTTGTTGTAATATTGGTGTAGCGAAAGTGTTGTCTACAATTATATAAGTATCCTCACCAATTAATTCTCTTAATTTCCTAATATCTATAATATCTAGTGTAGGATTGGCTGGTGTTTCTAGGTAAATTACTTTATAGCCATTAACCATTTCAGGGTCCAATTTTCTTAAATCCATCATCTCTGTTTTTATACCATATTCAGGAAGTATATTAGCTATAAAATTATGACTACTTCCATAAACTACATTATGTGATAGTAAACTATCTCCACTTTTAAGCAAGGACATTAGTAATGTGGCAATTGCACCCATACCTGAGCTGAAACTTACTGCAAAAGCACCTTCTTCCAGCAAGGTTATTTTATCTTCTAATTCTTCAAGGTTAGGGTTTCTGCCTCTTGAATAAACATATTGATCATTTTCACAATTAAAAGTTTGTTCTGCATCATTAATACTATTGAAATAGAAAGTTGCTGTTTGATTTATTGGTGGAGTCAATTCCTTATTACCACTATATTTCTTATTATGTAATCCATGTATGCTAAGAGTTTTTGTTTTCATGGTTAAACCTCTTTCATCCTTATATTAATATCTACATATTTTGTTTTGTTATATTAAATTATATCATATTTCATGGGTATAAAAAAAAGGGATGAATTTATATCATCCCTTTTAGCTATTTATTTATCTATTTATAGTATAAAACAGATACTGGTACACTAATATTTAAATCAGTTTTATTAAGTGTTTTAACTACATATATTTCTGAACGGTTTGTTGTTCCATTTTTCACCTGTAACGTAAATGTCAGGACTGAGGCTGTTCCAGTAACTGTTCCATAAATTTTAGTGTTACCATAAAATTTATTTGTAAAAACTTGTACCCCATTTTTATAAAGCTTTCCATCAGCAAATTCCAGTTTATTATAAGTCGCATCACCAGTATTGCTGATTGCCACTTTATAAACTAATTCATTTTTCAGATACCCTTTAACACTGCTTATAACAAGTCGTTCTTCACTTTCCAAAGCACTACTAACAAATACATTGCTAACAACTGAGAAAAATGACATTAAAGCCACCATAACCAAAGATGTAATAGCAACAGTAGCTATCACTTCAATTAGGGTAAAGCCTTTTTTATTTAAATTTATCAAATTATCACATCCTTATGGTTTAAAAAGAGAAAGTGTCACCTGCATATCTCCCCGAGTTTCACTACTTGTATAAAAATTTCCATTTATAACTACATTTGTACTATTAACTTTAAATGAAACTGAACCAGCAGTTGCAGGTACTGTACCTGCTTCAATTCTTTGTTCTATCTTGCCGTTACTTTCATAGACAAACTGGCCCATGTCATAACCATGTAATATTAAGGCAGTACCATTATATATTCCCACAGATATAAGGGCGAGTATAGCCATAGAGGCAACCACTTCAATAAGAGTCATCCCTTTTTTATTCAGTTTTATAATCTTTGATTTTTTTAATAAATTTTTCATATTTTCCCTAACATTTACTAATAAGTTGTCCGGGTGAAAAGACCTGCTTTCCAGGTATCAAGCCCAGTAGCTACAACTGCTTTATAGTTTAATATAATTGGATTGTTATTGCTATGATACATTCTTCCAACATGGATTTGTCCATAAAGGTTAGATGATTCATTATTGTTATTTTCTACATATAGTCTAGTGTTTGATGTTCCATAAATAATGGAGGAAGTTTTGTTTTCAAGATATATATATGCATTATCTTCTAATATAAAAGCAATTCTTGGATTTTTTACAATCCCTCCTGAAGGAGGATCAATTGCATTTGATACCGTAAGTCTTGAATCTTCTTTTAATATTATAAATACTGGATTATCGGGAGTAACACTACTATCAAACTGGCTTGTAATATTAGAAATGGTATTTCTACCAGTCATAACATAATATTTGCCACCTTCTAGATTCGTTCCATTATCATATGAAGTTCCATTTGATCTAACCCAATTTGGCTCTGAATTAAAAGAATTTTCCATTTCTGATGTTACTCTATAAATATCTGGGCAATAACGATCATTATTAGTAGGCACTGAACTTGTTATGGCAGAATTATTTTTAGTATATTGTGTTCCTTTTATATATATTTCTGCGTTACCGCTTATATCAAATGACCCATCACCAATGTATAAACTTCCTTTTAAATAAATAGTGGAATTACCTTTGAAATTATTTGAATCAGGTAAAATATATAGATCTCCAGCAATATCTAATAAGCCGCCATTTAATGTTAAGTTCTTTCCAACCACTACTGGTATTTTATTAGAGGTAGTAAAACCTCCACCACTTTTATAATTTATAGTGCTAAAGTAGAAAGCAGGTAATGCATCTACTCCTGTTGTTCCTTCTGTTGTAACTTTTGAAACTTCTCTAGCTATTGTTCTTTGTTTATTATTGACTGTTGCTCTAGTTATTACAGAAAACTTATTTGAATCAAGTCTGAGAATTTTAGCTTCGACAGTACCCATTCCTGTTCTACCAAAGTCAAAATCACTTAGCATTAAACTACTACCATCTGTTGGTATACTATTAATCCCATTTATTAAAGCTGTATTTTCAGATACAATACCAGATACAATAGCTCGATTAGCACTTCTGGCACTAAAATCAGCTTGCTTCATATTTCTTTCATCAATACTGCGTGCTGCATAGTTAAACATTATTGGTTGTAGTGTAACAAGAAACAAACTTAATATTGTTGTTACTACTAGCACTGATATTAGTGTAGATCCTTTTTTACCATTTCCCCTATTATTGTTCCTAAATAATTTCATAAAAATTTCCTTTTCGTCTTTAATATAACTAGTTGATCAAGACTATTCTCAACTTATATAGTTATACTTTCCTTAGTTAAAGTCTTATAGTTCAACTTCCTTTCTCTATCTAATAATCAGCTAAAGATATTAGCTAATATCTATAATTTATAACTTGATTTAATATGTAGAACGAATATATTGACCTGCACTCCAAGCATCTATCGTTCCGCTTCCACCTGTTGCATAGGTATATTGTAGCATCAGTGGGTAACTTGCTGCTAATAATTGTCCAACTCTTACATGTCCATAAATAATTGAGTTATTGTAGTTAGGATTAGTAACATTCATAGTAGTTGCATCATTTCCATAAACTGCAACAGATGATCCTGTAACAACAGTCAGCTGTGCATTACCCTCTAATATAAAAAATATTTTTGGTGCTTGAGCTGCTGTTCCTAATGGACTGGTAACCGAAAATGAACTATTATTTTTAACCACAATATAAACTGGCTTAGTTGCTGTCACGCTTGTAGCTAAATTTAGGCTAGCTGTTGTAAAACTCCCTGTTGCAGAATAACGTTGTCCACCTATTAATTGTATACCAGCAGTATATGTATTTCCTGTATAAACCACCCATGGTGGTACGGCTGTATAAGTATTTATTAAAGTTTGAGTTGTTGTTAGTACAAAAGCAGAATAGCTACTATCAGTTGTACCTACTAAAGAAGTAACCGGAGAACTTTTCTTGTCATATATCTGTCCTCTCAAATTAAGATTAGCACTTCCAGAAATTGTAAATGAGGTATTTGGGCTATAAATAGTACCATCAACTTTTATATTAGAGCTACCTCCTAAACTTTGATAAACACCAGGTAATAAAATTAAATTAAGACCTATATTTATATCTCCTCCACCACCTTGGCTTAAAGTAGAACCAACTGCTAATGAAGTATTACTTGTGGTTGTATAGTTAATATTATTCACCGTATTAACAAAAAATCCAGGTAAAGCTTGAGGAGCTGTACCAGAACCTACACTTGTTCGAATAATCTCTCGAGCTATGGTTCTTTGTTGGTTATTTACAGTGGATTTAGTTATAACCGAAAAACTATTTATATTAAGTCTTAGAATTTTTGCTTCAACTGTACCCATATCCGTTTTACTAAAAGAAAAATTATTTAAAGTCAAACTGCTTCCATCACTGGTAATACTATTAAGTCCATTTATTAACGTAGTGTTAGCTCCTATAATTCCAGAAACAATAGCATCGTTTGCACTTCTAGCACTAAAATCAGCCTGCTTCAAATCACGTTCATCAACACTACCTTGGGTATAATTAAACATGATTGGCTGGAGTGTAATCAGAAATAGACTCAATATTGTTGTTACCACTAATACTGAAATTAGTGTGGAGCCTTTACTACCATTATTCTTTATTAATTTTTCAAAAAGCTTCATGTTATTATCCTTTTAACATAATAAGTTCAATTTTAAGAGTATGATTATATTCCTCGCCTTTTTGAGTAGTATCTAAATTATGTATTTTTAAGAAAGGTTTACTTCCAATATCAGTCATAAGTGCCACTAGTTGTTCAAGACTACCATCAACACCCAAGGTTACATAAACCTGAGTAATTGTTGAATACACTATACTATCCTTATCAAAAGGTTCAATAGTTAAAGAAGCTGGTTTTAAACCGTGTTTTATAATCATTTGTGTGAAATATCTATCTAAATCTTCATCCTTTAAAGAAGAGCTTAAACTCTTATCTAAAAGATTATTCAACTTCCCATATTCAACTTCATAAGATGCTTCTAACTGACTAGCTTTACCATCCTTATTAATTAATAAGTCATAGGCTGTGTTAAGATTTTCATTTTGTGTTGCTAATTCCTGCCCTTTTTTAATCTCTGGAAATATTAAATATTGGAAAGACAAGGCAATAACGGCCACAAAAGCCAAAATCGTCAGCAAGCGTTTTTCATTAGGTTGTAATTTCATGATCACTGTTTCCTTTCTTTCTCTTCTATTTCAATACACAAACAACACTGAAGGTATATTCATTATCTCCATTACTAATATAACCACTATAATCAACTTGAGAAAACAATTTGGTATCATTCAATTTAGTGATAAACTGCGAACTGCTAAATTCGTTTGTACCAAGTCCCTTGATTGTAAGGGTACGAGTTAATCCATCTTCTTCTAGGCTACTTATGGTAACCAACTTATCAGCTGCCTTTAATATAGTAGTTAATTTTGCACTTGTAAAAGTCTTTCTATTTATACCTGATCCAATAGCAATCGTCAATTCATCCTTAATTACAGGTATTTTTGTTATCATAGATTGCTTGTAACTCAATTCGGTTAGCTTTTCACTATATGTAGAACTAGAAATCCTTTGGACTAAATTAGAGTTTTCTATTTCAGTTTTTGTATTATTTGTTTTAATCCAGGCAAATGCTCCAGCAGCTATAAATAGTGCAATAGCTACCGCAAGTGCACCCCACTGGATTTTACGATCAACTTTTATTTGTTTTTTGTAGTTTTTCAATAAATCAACATCGTTTTTATTTTCCATCAAGCCCATATAACAACAAAAGTGTGTTAATGCGGCCTGACCTAGTCCACTACTTCCTATAAAACCTATTAAATTCAAACCGATATTAATTTCTTCACCTTTATCCTGTAGTCTTTTAAACTTATCGGCAGGTAACCCAACATAGTATCCTGATTCAATCTCATAAGTAGACTTTTGTGATTTATTAAACTGAATCATAGAAGATAATTTTTGTAATAATTCATCTAAGAAGGGATCACTATATGGTTCGGCCATAAGTCTGCTTCTGTCGGTAAGTATATATTCTCCATTTTCTATTAAAACTGAGATAAGATTATTACCTTCAATTAAACTAAGAACAAAAGTTTGATCTGCAAGATTCTTTCTGGACTTTACAAAATTCGCCATGCCTTTTTGTAATATTTCAAATCTACCAATTGTAATTCCAGCTTCTTTGAAGAGATCCATGTAACTCTGTATAAATTCTCTAGGTACGCCCATAAATAATGACTTGTATATTTTCCCCTCTTTACGACTAGTAACTCCATATATTATAGAACCATCCTCAGGAAGGAAAAATTCTTTTTTCAGGTAGTTATTAAACTTGATTCCTTTAAGACCTGGATGTTCTAATTTCTTTATCTGAATATTGCTACTATTTAAAACAATAATAGCCTTATCTAATATTTTTACATTAGTTTTAATAATCTGCCGTATCTCATTTATGTTGATTAGAACGCCGTTGACTACTGAACCTTGGTCTAATTGATACTCAAGGTTTTTTATTACACTAATCTCTCCCTTTCTAAGTTTAGTCTGGAGGATTTTTACTATATCATTATTAATATACAATATTGTTTTCACTTTTATTCTCCTTATAAGAAACTACTATATGAAGTCATCATAGGAAGCATAACTCCCATCAGTACTGATCCAACTATAAGTGTCATTACTATTATCATGGCAGGTTCTAAAATACTAATCAATCTAGTTGTTGCGGCTTCAGCATCATAATCATAATTTGTCGCCATGGAATCTAACATTTGATCAAGTCTTCCTGTTTCTTCCCCGATATAGATTGTGGCCACTAGTTTTTTTTCTACGCCTTTTATATTTTCAATTGAAGAAGATAGTGAATTACCTTGTCTGATTTTTTCATTTACTTCTTCAAATTCTTTTTCCAAATAATGATTGCCTATTGTTCTAGAACTTGCTCTAACAGCTTCTAACATGTTTACTCCACTACTGTAAAGATAACTTAATGTTCTAGAAAAGCGTGCTGTATATATTATGGTAAGTAATTTACCAATAATAGGAATTTTTAATTTAAATTCATCTACCTTAATGACCACTTTCGGCATTTTAAATAAAAAGTAAATGCCAATACCAATTATTACAAATAAAGCTATCAATAAATACCAATAACCGGTTATAAAACTACTGATACCCAGCAAAATTCTAGTAATTAATGGTATTTCACCATCCCCCAAAAGGTCTACAAATCTTGGAATGACAAAAGTGAATAACATTAAAGTTACTCCGAATGTTAAAATCAAAAGTATTATAGGATAGGTCATAGCCCCTTTTATCTTAGACTTTAATCTGTGTTCTTTTTCGTAATAATCCGCCATTTTCATTGCAGATTTATCCATGCTACCAGTGGCTTCTCCAGCTTTAAACATATTTATCATAAGTTCTGGAAATGTTCCCTGGCAATCTTCCATTGATGAAGATAGACTATTTCCTTTATTTATACTCAGATAAAGCTTTTCAAATAGCATTTTCTGATTCTTGTTGTCTGTTTGGGAAAGGAGAATGGTTAGTGTTTTGGTTATATTAACTCCGGCAGTTAACATTGTTCCTAATTGTCTTGATAAATCACCTAAGGCTTTTGAATTAAGGCGTACTTTTTTAAAAGGCGCTTTACTTAGTTCCTCAAGTTCGAATGCATATATCTCATTATTTTTAAGTTCACTAAATGCGTCTTCAAGATTTTTACTCTGGATTTTTCCTTTTATTTCTTTATTATCCAGTGTCTTGCCGGTGTATTTATATACTGGCATGTTTTTCTCCTTTAAATATAGAGTCCTAGATACCAAGATATTATTGCATTACCGAAGAGTGCTGCAATCATGGCTCCAATACATATATATGGTCCAAAGGGAATATGCTTCCCTGAAATGTTTTCTTTTTTACTTTTGGTCATAGCAATACCAATTACTGCTCCCAAAACTGATGAAATTAAAATAGTGAGCAACATGTTTTTCCAGCCTAAAAAAAGTCCTAGAGCAGCAAAAAGTTTTATATCTCCCCCACCAAAGCCATCTTTTACAAAATAGAGGCTAATGTACATCGGTACACTTATAATAAGTGCTCCAATAAAACGTCCCCAGATGTTCCAATCTCCAGTTATCCAAGCTATTAATATAGCCAGTGGTATTATGGCGATAATTAATGAATCAGGAATTGTCATTGTTTCAATGTCTATTAGACTAATTGCTAGTAAAATAACTCCCAAAGCAAATATAATCAAGGCTTCCGGAAATATCCCTTTAACAAATATAATCCCCAGGGCCAACAACCCTGTGGATAGTTCTACAATAGGATAACGAGGGGATATTTTCGTCCCGCAATGGCGACATTTCCCTCTTAATAAAATATATGATAATACAGGTACTAAATCTCTTTCTAAAATTTTATGATTGCAGTTTGGACAATATGACCGTCCCTTTACTATCGAGATTTTCTTAGGTACTCTGTAAACTATTACATTTAGAAAACTGCCAATAACTAATCCAAAGACAAAAACCAGCAGGTATAAGGGTAGAAACTGAATTTCTGGAATAATCATAAACAATTCTCCTTTTATTAGAAAAATAGGCGGATGGGCATCCGCCTTTATTCAAACTACAGTACTAAGGTGTTACTGCATCAATTTCAGCTTCTACAATATCTAATTGAATTTTTAACTCTGCATTTCTATCTTCTAAAGCTTGTATTTGTGTGTTTGTTTTTGTTACATATCCGCTATAAGTAGGGATTGCAACAGCAGCCATAATAGCAATAATAGCTACTACAACAAGAACTTCAATTAAGGTAAAACCTTTTTTAGTTAATTTTTTCATTTAATGACCTCCTTTGATAAAAATTTCAACGTTGAATTTATCAATTTGAATTCTTTTATATATAATACCAAGCGTTGCCCCTCCGCTGATAATATAGACCTGATTAATTTATATATTCAAGAAGCTGCTTTTTATCCGATGAATGGGATAAAGCCTCTTCTCTTGTAATAATACCATCTTTTACCAATTGTGCCAAACTATAATCTAAAGTACACATCCCCACATTAAGACTTGTTTGCAAGGCAGAAGTAATCTGATGAGCCTTATTCTCACGTATCAGATTAAGAATACCATCAGTACCAATAAGCACCTCGAAAGCTGCAATTCTTCCACTACCATCAGACTTTCGCACTAATTGCTGAGTTATTATTCCCTTTAGGACACCAGCCAATTGAGTTCTAATCTGTGCCTGACTATGTGGTGGAAAAACATCAATAATACGATCAATAGTGTTTGCAGCACCTGTTGTATGAAGCGTCGACAAAACCAGATGTCCTGTTTCAGCAGCAGTTACTGCAGCTGATATAGTTTCTAGATCTCTCATTTCTCCAACAAGTATTACATCAGGGTCTTCTCTTAAAGCACCACGAAGAGCCTCTGCAAAAGATCCTATATCAACACCAACTTCACGTTGGTGAACGATTGACTTTTTATGTTCATGAATATATTCTATCGGTTCTTCAGCTGTGATTATATGACATTTCCTATTACTATTAATATAGTCTATCATAGACGCAAGTGTAGTGGATTTTCCACTTCCTGTAGGACCTGTCACAAGTATAAGACCTCTTGGCTCTGAAACAAGTGATTTAATCACAGAAGGAAGATTTAATTCTTCAAAACTTGGAATCTTGTCATTTAATATTCTAATTGCTGCACAAAGATTATTTTTTTGATGATAAACATTTACCCTTTGTCGCTCTCCTCGAGAGTTGGTATAAGCAAAATCCAAATCCACCATTTTATCTAACTGAATCTTTTGTTTGTCGTCAAGCATTGATAATATAGCTTCAATTATATCCTCATTAGTATATTTTAAATCACTTACAATAATATCCCCATTCTTCCGAAATACTGGAGGAAGATCTACTGTTAAGTGAATATCAGAACACCCTTCTTTTCTTGCATATTCAATTAGTTCAAGAATTTTGTTATTATTCATAATACCCCCTAATATAGAATGGAAATATGTTCTATCAGTTCATCAATACTAGTTATACCATCAAGGACCATTTGTCTTACACCTGTCTCTTATACACATCTGACGCTGCC
>JAGXHX010000066.1 GCA_024635955.1 Bacillota bacterium | reverse complement strand
TCAATGTATGAAATAGATAAATATGTTGCAACAAATATAGGTGGAACTGCAAAACTCTTAGAGATACTTACTAATAGTGAGAGTAAGGTTAAAAAATTAATAATTGCAGCTTCTCGAGCAGTATACGGTGAGGGAAAATTTGCATGTAAAACACATGGAATTGTATTTCCTGAATCTAGATTAGAAGAGAATATGTCGAATGGAGATTTTGAAATAAAATGTCCTTTATGTTTTGAAAATGTGGAGATGCTCCCTACTGATGAAAAATCAAAATTGCACCCAACATCGGTATACGGGTTTACTAAACAAGCCCAGGAACAACTTTGTATGATTGTTGGTAAATCAATCGGAGTACCTGTTGTAGCTTATAGATTCCAAAATGTTTATGGACCTGGACAGTCTTTAAAGAATCCATATACAGGGATTTTATCTATATTTTCAACAAGAATAAAAAATGGCAATGACATTAGTATCTTTGAAGATGGACATGAAACAAGAGATTTTGTTTACATCGATGATGTTACAGATGCAGTTATTTTAGGTATTGAAAAAGAAGAAGCTAATTTTAATACATTTAACGTAGGTTCTTGTGAAAAGACCGATGTTTTAACTGTGGCTAATACTTTAAAAAATAAATATGGAATTGAGGTTAATGTTAATGTGTCTGGAAATTATAGACTTGGTGATATTAGGCATAATTTGGGTGATTTAACATTTATTGAAGAAAAACTAGGATATAAACCAAAAGTTACTTTTAAGGAAGGCATTTCAAGGTTTGTTGATTGGGTAGAATTACAAGATGTAGAAATGGATAATTATGAAAAATCCATTCAAGAAATGAAAGAAAAAGGATTGTATAAATAATGAATAAAAACAGTGCGATAGCTGGGAAAAAAATCTTATTTATTGCTCCAAATTTCTTTGGCTACGAACTAAAAATCAAGGCTAAAATGGAACAACTAGGTGCATCTGTTGCCTACTATGATGTTAGATCTGTTTCTAGTGCTTTTGATAGATCAATTCTTAAAGTATTCCCAAATATATTTAAGAAAAGAACAAAGACATATTATAATGAAATTTTAAAAGCTAATAAATCAGTAGATTATGATTATGTCTTTATTATAAAATGTGATATGATTTCTATTCATATACTTAATGAAATGAAGAGTATATTTAAGAATGCAAAATTTTATTTGTATCTTTGGGATTCAATAAAGAACGTTCCAGGTATAACAAATAAGTTATCATTTTTTTCTAAGGTATTATCCTTTGATAGAAATGATGTGAAAAAACATGAAAATATTGGATTTTACCCACTTTTTTATATTGATGAACTTGAGAAAGATAAATCATATTTAGCAGAAAATAAATTAAAATATGATATATGCTTTTTCGGAACTATACATTCAGATAGATATCGTATTATTAAAGAAATTAAGAACTACTGCGCAATGAATAATTACAGTTTTTACACTTTTTTATATTTGCAAAGTAATTTTATATATTGGTTTTACAAATTTACAAAAAGAGAGTTTGCTAGTACCAAATTTAAAGATTTTAACTATGAAAAATTAAGTGGTAATTCTATTTCTCAAATAGTTAAAGAATCAGGTGTTGTCCTAGATATAGAACATCCTAAACAAACTGGTTTAACAATGAGAACCTTTGAAGTAATAGGTATGGAAAAGAAACTTATAACTACAAATAAAGACATTGTAAATTATGACTTTTATAATCCTAACAATATATTGGTAATACCTCGAAAAGGGATTTCTATACCTAAAGATTTTTTAGCTATAGAATATGAGCCTTTGGATGTTGATATTTATCAGAAATATTCAATTGGGAATTGGATTCAAGGCATATTCACTGAATAAGAGGAGGGTTATATGAAAAATCAATATTCATTTTCAGAGACGATTAGCACAGGTGTAGCATTAATTTTTACTAAGCTATTTTACAATAAAGCAAGATTAATTAGAAGACCAATATATATTAGAGGTAAAAGTAGTCTTTCATATTCAGCAGGTTTTACGACAGGACATTTCTGTAGGTTTGATCTACCAGGTGGGGAAAAAAAGACATTGACAATAGGAGAAAACTGTCAGATTGGCGATAATGTTCATATAGCAGCTTATGAAAGTGTAGTCATTGGTAATAATGTTTTAATGGCTTCTAAAATATATATAAGTGATACTAGTCATGGTGACTATTCAGGATCAAATCAATCCTTGCCTTCTGGCCCGCCTAATTCTAGACCGTTAATAACTAAAAAAGTTAAGATTGGTGATAATGTTTGGATTGGTGAAAATGTTTGTATACTCTCCGGGGTAACTATAGGAGATGGTTGTATAATTGGTGCTAATTCTGTAGTTACTAAAGATATTCCACAAAATTGTATAGCTACTGGTTCACCAGCAAAGGTTATAAAAATATTTAATAAAGAGAAGGAAATGTGGTTGAAATAATTATGTTTTTGATTGAAAGGTTTGAGATTTGAATACTCTTATAGTTGTTGTAATTTATAATAAAGAAATTAAAGAAATTAAATATTTGAATAGTATAAAAAATGCTGATATTTTGATATATGATAATTCTTTAAACGCTCAAAGTTCAGCTGCTAATATTTATTATTATCATAATAAGGATAATGGTGGTGTTAGCATTGCATATAATTATGGAATTGAATTAGCAAAGAAGCTTGGTAAGGATTTTATAATATTTTTAGATCAAGATACAAATTTTGATGAAAAAATTCTTAAAGTATATTCTTTGTATGCAAATGAATTTGGAAGTGATTATATATATGCTCCAATTGCAAAAAAAAGAGATATAATATATTCTCCCTTTATTGAAGGGCTGTGTAAAAATCATCCTCAAAATATGAGAACATTTAAATATGAAAAATTATACAATATAGATGGAAAATCTTTGATAAATAGTGGTATGATGGTTTCCTTAGATGTGATAAATAAGATAGGTATATTTAATGAAAAAATAAAACTTGATTTTAGTGATATTTATTTTATTGAAAAATATAAAAAGATAAGTAGTGAAATAGTTCTTATTGATGCTTGTCTAGAACATAGTTTATCTGGAGATGAAGGAAAAAACAGACAAAAAGAATTGATGAGATATAAATTTTATTGTAATGGTGCTAAAGAATTAAAAAATTCTACTGGAAATATTCCGAGGATAAATAGATTGGTTTTTTTTAGGATGTTAAGATTAATTATTAAGTACAAAATATTAGCTCCGATTTCCATATATGTTAAATATTACTTAGGCGAGGTAAAAGTATGAAGATATCTGTATGTATGGCAACCTATAATGGAGAATTGTATATAGAAGAACAAGTTAATTCGATTTTAAAACAGCTTAGACAAGATGATGAACTTATAATTTCTGATGATAATTCTAGTGATCAAACTAGTGCGATTATAAAAAGAATTAATGACAAACGAATTAATTTTATTATAAATGGTGGGGAAAAAGGGTATGCGAAAAATTTCGAGAATGCTTTAAAAAGAGCAAGTGGAGATATAATATTTCTTTCTGATCAAGATGATGTTTGGGTTGATAATAAAGTAGAATTGATTTTAAAGCAGTTAGAAAATTTTGATATGGTTGTATCAAATGCAAAAATTGTGGATGTTAATTTGAATGTAGTTGATGATTCACATTTTCGTTTATACAATGTGAAAAAAGGTTTTTGGAATAATTTTCTGAAGACTAGGTATATAGGTGCTTGTATGGCTTTCAAAAGAGAAGTTTTGATGAAAGCTTTGCCATTTCCTAAACAACAAAAATATTGTGCCCATGATTATTGGTTAGCAATAGTGAGTGAGGCATTTTTTAAAGTTTCATTAGAGAAAGTTCCTTTATTGTTATATAGAAGACATGGGGGAAATGCATCTAGTGGTGGAGAAAAAAGTAATAATACATTTTTTTTTAAAGTATATGTGAGGATTTATTGTTTATTTAATTTATTAAAGCATATGTTGAGAAAATAAATTAATAAAACATAATATAATATATGTTTTATGAGAAAGATTTGCGAAATATTCTTTTGCGAAAGGAGGTTTTCTTGTCTGAAATTATAAGTAATAAAGAATCAATCAATTTAAAAACAGAAAATCGGAACCAAAGAAGTGCAAGCTTGTTACTCATTATTATTATTTTAGAGTGGGTATTAGGTGGTAGTGGAAGACTTATCACTTTTGGATCTTTTTTTTCTATACGTTATATAATTTTTTTAATAGCAGGAATTTATTTTATTTTAAAATGTGAAATTAACAACTTTAAAATTAGAAAGGATTTATTTTACTTTGATGTATTCCTTTTTTTCTATGTGTTTATTTTTGCTATTGCCAATGGAATTCTGAGTGGATATGAAGTTGGAAATGTTATAAAATCATCACAAGGATATTTATATTTACTCATGTATTTTCCATTAGCATTGCTGATTAATAACAAGAGAAGAGTAAAACAAATTTTTTGGTTGTTTATAAATGGTGCTGTTGTTTTAGCTCTAATCACATTGACAATATTTATATTATTTTATTTTAATCATTCTATGGGTCAAGTATTATCACCAATATTAAATAAATTGGATTATGGTTATATTGCGTTAAGGGGAGGTCTACCAGCTGTGTTTTTAAAGTCAAGTCCCCTGGTAGCTATTGCCTTTATTCTTCTATTAATTCAATTTATTAACCTTAAAAAGGAATTGAATATTAAAAATTTTATTAAAATATTAGTTCTATTCTTTGGGATTTTAGCTACTATGTCAATGGGTATTTGGATAGCTACATTTGTAGGTGTTTTGCTAGCTATTGCAATATCAAAAAGAAAATACAGGCTGATGGGTTTAGTGGCAGTATTCCTATTAATCTGCTTCGCTTATTTCTTTTTATCAGATTATATAAATATAGCACTTACGAATCGTTTGAGTAGTAGTGATAGTAGCTCTATTATTAAGTTTGATCAATTAATAACATTACTTCAAACTTGGTCTGACAGGTTAATATTTGGAAATGGTTTTGGAATTGAGATTACATTTTCAACTATTCTAGGAACGAGAACGATGATAAATTTTGAGTTATTTTGGCTACAATTACTAGTAAATATGGGTTTAATAGGATTTATAGTATATATTAAAATATTTGTTAAATCTATTTATTATTCTATTAAAATAAGTAAAAAAATACCATTTAAGGATGCTTTGCTTATAAAATCTTTAATAGTTGGCTTAGTAATGTTATCAATTATTTCATCTGTGAATCCTTTTCTAAACAATTCCATAGGAATAGGATATTTAATTATTGTGTTAGCGACTATAAGTGTTTATTTTAGAGATTTGAAAAATGAAGTCATAAATAAATGAAATTATTAATTTAGGAGGAAGTGTAAAATGAAAGGTATTATTTTAGCAGGAGGTTCAGGTACACGATTATATCCATTGACTATGGTTACAAGTAAACAGTTGCTACCAATATATGATAAGCCGATGATTTATTATCCATTATCAGTTCTTATGCTAGCAGAAATAAAAGAAATTTTAATAATATCAACACCTCAAGATTTACCTAATTTTGAAAAGTTGTTAGGTGATGGAAGTCAATTTGGGATTAGCCTTAAGTATGCGGAACAACCATCTCCTGATGGATTGGCTCAAGCATTTATAATTGGTGAAGAGTTTATAGGTGGTGACGAAGTAGCGATGGTTTTAGGAGATAATATTTATTATGGAAATGGATTTACGCCTATCTTGAAAGAAGCTACAGAAAATGCTAAAAACGGCAAAGCCACTATTTTTGGATATTACGTTCATGATCCAGAACGTTTTGGAATAGTGGAATTTGATAAGACTGGCAAAGTTCTTTCTGTTGAGGAAAAACCTAAAAATCCGAAGTCCAATTATTGTATAACTGGCCTTTATTTTTATGATAATAGAGTAGTAGAGTTAGCAAAAAAGGTAAAGCCTTCACATAGAGGTGAGTTGGAAATTACCGATTTGAATAGAATGTATTTGGAAGATGAAACTTTAAACATCAAGCTATTGGGCAGAGGCTTTGCTTGGCTTGATACAGGTACCATGGATAGTTTGGTTGAGGCGGCTGAGTTTGTTCAAATGATTGAAAAAAGGCAGAGTATTAAGATTTCTGCACTTGAAGAGATTGCATACCATAATAAATGGATTGATAAAGCAGAACTTCTTAAGTCTGCTGAAAAATATGGTAAGTCTCCATATGGTGATCATTTGAAGAAAGTAGCTGAAGGTAAAATCCATTATTAGGAAAGAGGTTAATAAATGAAAGTTGTTAAAACTAATATTGAAGAAGTAATTATTTTTGAACCTACAATATTTGGAGACCATAGAGGTTGGTTTATGGAAACCTATTCCAAAGAGAAATTTAAAGAATTAGGTGTAAATACTGATTTCATACAAGACAATCATTCTTTTTCAGCCCAAAAAGGCACATTGAGAGGGCTTCATTTTCAACTTGATCCCAAAGCACAAAGTAAATTAGTTAGATGTACTAAAGGTGAAATACTGGATGTTGCTGTGGATTTGAGAAAAGACTCTCCTACCTATAAAAAGTGGGTTGGGGTTAAATTAACGGAAAGTAATAAAAAACAGTTGTTGATTCCAATGGGGTTTGCTCATGGATTCCTAACATTGACTGAAGATGTGGAAGTACAATATAAGGTTAATGAGTACTATTCACCTTTAAATGATAGAAGTATAAGATTTGATGATCCTGAAATAGGAGTTGAATGGGGAATTGAAAATCCTATTTTATCAGAAAAAGACTTGAAGGCGCCAAATCTATCAGATAGCGATGTAAATTTTAAATATTAAGAAAAAGGAGATTTTAGCATGAATGTATTAGTAACGGGTGGAGCAGGTTTTATAGGGAGCAATTTTATTTTTCATATGCTTAAGGAGCATCCTTCCTATAGGGTTGTATGTTTAGATGCGTTAACATATGCAGGTAATTTATCAACCTTAATTCCAGTTATGGAAAATAAAAATTTTAGATTTGTAAAAGGTGATATAACCGATAGAGAATTTGTAGATAAACTATTTGAAGAAGAAAAATTTGATTTTGTTGTGAATTTTGCAGCTGAATCTCATGTTGATAGGTCTATTGAAGACCCAGGTGTTTTCTTAAAAACAAATATTCTTGGGACTCAAGTTCTTTTGGATGCTTCAAGAAAGTATGGGGTAAAAAGATTTCATCAAGTATCAACAGATGAAGTCTATGGCGATTTGCCATTGGATAGGCTTGATTTGTTCTTTACAGAAGAAACTCCAATACATACATCATCACCTTATTCTGCATCTAAAGCCTCAGCAGATTTGTTAGTTCAAGCATATAATAGAACATTTAAGTTACCTATAACTATTTCTAGATGTTCGAATAATTATGGACCTTATCATTTTCCTGAGAAGCTTATTCCATTAATTATTTCAAGAGCATTAAATGATGAATCATTACCTGTTTATGGTAAGGGTGAAAATGTTCGTGATTGGCTATATGTTGAGGATCATTGTACAGCTATAGATCTTATACTTCATAATGGGAAAGATGGAGAAGTTTATAATATAGGTGGACATAATGAAAAAACTAATTTAGAGGTAGTTAAGACAATATTAAAAGAATTAGGTAAGCCAGAGTCTCTTATAACATACGTTAAAGACAGAGCTGGACACGATATGCGGTACGCAATTGATCCATCGAAAACTAGAAGAGAATTAGGCTGGGAACCAACAACATTTTTTGATGATGGTATTAAAAAAACAGTAAAATGGTATCTTGATAACAGATCTTGGTGGGAAAATATCATTTCAGGTGATTATAAGGATTACTATGAGCAGATGTACAATGATAGAGAAGGTGAATAATGAAAGTTTTTGTAACAGGGGCTAAGGGGCAGCTAGGTTATGATGTGGTTAATAGTCTGGAAAAAGAGGGCTTTTCATATCTTGCTACAGATTTAGATACTTTAGACATTACCAATGAAGCGGCAGTGAAAAAGGCTATATGGGATTATAGTCCCGATGTTATAATTCATTGCGCAGCATATACTGCAGTTGATAAGGCAGAAGATGAAAGAGAACTTTGTTATAAGGTAAATGTTCTAGGGACTAAGTATATTGCTGAAGCTTGTGCCAAAATAGATGCAAAAATGATATATATTAGTACTGATTATGTGTTTGATGGTGAAGGTGATAAGCCATTTGAAGTTTGTGATAAGCCAAATCCTATCAATTATTATGGTCAAACTAAGTATGAGGGTGAACTTGAAGTTCAAAGTTTATTGACTAAATACATTATAATTAGGATTTCTTGGGTTTTTGGATCAAATGGAAATAATTTTGTAAAAACAATGCTTAGACTGGGTAAAGAACATGATGAAATTGCAGTAGTAGCTGATCAAGTTGGATCTCCAACTTATACCTATGAATTGGCGAAATTAATTGTTGATATGACTCGAAATGATAAGTATGGGATTTTTCATGCTACAAATGAAGGTTTTTGTAGCTGGTATGAGTTTGCATGTGAGATATTTAAACAAGCTAAATTGGATGTTAAAGTTAATCCTATTAAAACAGAGGAATATCCAACCAAAGCTAAAAGACCTAAAAACTCTAGGCTGCTTAAGTCTTCATTAACAGAATTAGGACCTTGGAAAGATGCACTAAAACATTATATAAATGTATGAAAAGAGATTGAATAATAATGAGTGAACTTTATAAAAAAGCTGGTGGGACATTTTTATTAAAATTTTTGGGGCTTGGTATCGCTTTTGTTTTTCAAATTATATTAGGGCGAATTTTAAATCCTGAATTATATGGTGAATACACAATGTATTTAACCTATTCAACAGTTTTTTCTATAATAACAATTTTAGGAATGGACCGAAATTTAATCAAAGAAATTGCTCGTTATAAGGGAAATGAATCTAAAGAAAAGACCCTATTAAAATTCTCAACTAAAATATCTTTACTTATAACAATTCCGTTAGCAGGAGTACTAGTTCTTTTAAAAAGTTTTATTGGATTCACAAATTATGGATTGTTACTATTGCTTTCAATGATAGTAATAAAATCTATGGTAGGTATTTTAGATGGTTATTTGCAGGGAAAAGGTAAGGTAGTCCAGGTAACTTTATTAAATTCAGTTGTCAATAATATTTTGAAAATGATACTTTTTGTAATTTTGATATTGCTTAAAGTAGATAGTTTGAATGCTGCCATATTTAGTTTTGTCTTAAGTGAAGGTATAACCATTATATTAAGATCATCCCAAATAGTAAAAAAAATTACGGTTATAACTAATTCAAAACTAAGTTTGAGTGCTGAAGAAAAAAAATTATTTATAAAATATTCTTTAACTGTAGCCTTGATTACTGGTATTGGATTATTGCTTCAAAATATTGATAAAATTATGATTTCTGCATATTTAGACTTAAATAGTGTAGGCGTATATAAAGTTGCTCAAAACTATGTTAGTTTAATAAGTGTTTTTGTTACTCCTTTTGTGGCATTTTGGCCATTAATTTCAAAACTTTATAATGAAAATAATATTGGCCAGATTGAGAAAGAGATGAAACGAATTGTTCGTATTGTCACCTATCTTGTAATACCAATGTTTTTTATATTTCTATTTTTAGGTAATGATTTATTAGCAATATTCGGAGAAGCATATGTGACAAATCAAGCATATCTGGCATTAATAATTCTTGCATTTTCTTTTTTAGTTGATGCAGTTTCAGGTCCTATAGGGTCAATATTAACGATGACAAAACATGTGAAATTTGCTTTATATAACAATATAGTTGCATTAATAATCAATATAGTTTTAAATATAGTTTTAATAGGTAGGTTTGGTATTATGGGAGTAGCATTCGCTACAGGGTTCAGTATTATTTTGAATAATATTATTTCTATTATAGAAGTTAAATTATTACTTGGAATATTTTCTTATGATTATAGAAATTTGATTCAAATAATATCAATGGGATTATTTAATTACTTACTTATTAGAATACTAATAAATTTAATTTCACTTGATAATATCTATTTTCGCATAATTCTTTTTGGAACTATCATATATGGCTTAAATTTAATCATTTTATCAATTACACAACGAAAAAACATCCGTACATTTTTGGATAGGAGAAGAGAAAATGCAAATAACAATAAAAATCATTAAGAAATTGACGTTGTTTTTTATAAACTTATTAGTATTAATAATATCTTTTCTAATTCCAAAATCTAATAAAATAGCTGTTGTAGGTAGTTGGTTTGGAAAAAGATTTGCAGATAATTCTAAATATTTTTATTTATACTTGAATGCAAATAAAAAAAGTCTAGGATTTGAAAAAGTTGTCTGGATAACAAGATCACAGGAAATCAAAGAAGAATTAAAAAAACATAATTTGCAGGTGTATTCTGCATGGAGTATTTGTTCAATATGGTATCATTTAAGAGCTAAATATCATTTAATAGATCAGTCTCCATCAGATATAAACTCTATTTTTTCAGTAAGAAGTAAGCGTATTAACTTATGGCATGGATTTCCTTTAAAAAAAATAGGGTCATTTATGAAAAATAATGAGCTTATACGAAAAACTACAATACAAAAGTTGATAAATAAATTGACAGTTAGAGGCTGTTGGGCTGATCAATTTATTTTAGCTACATCTGAATTCTCTGCTGATATTTTAGGAAAAGCATTTGGAGTTGAAAGAAATAGGGTGATTATCTCTGGTTATCCACGAAATTATGAAATGATAGTAGATAGACCTATTAAATATGTACCCCAGAATGAAGAAATAATCTATGAGATTATTGAAAGTTACATAGAAAAAGGATATACAATCATTGGATATTTTCCAACATTTAGAGATGAAAGAGAAACATTAATATTTGGCACAGAAGATCTAGATGAAATTAATAACTTCTTGGATTTCTGTGAACATTCTAAAATCAAATTTGTAGGAAAATTTCATTTTGCAGGGAAAAATGATAAATTTGGAAAAATAAAAGATCATGAAGCTTTTATAAACTTACCTTCAGAAGCAGATGTATATACTTTTTTAGGTCAGTTAGAAATTCTAATAACTGATTATTCTTCTATATATTTTGACTTTTTGTTATGGAACAAGCCAATCATATTTTTCCCTTATGATTTAGAGTATTATAGAGATGAAGACAGAGGTCTAATATTTGATTACCAAGAATTTACTCCTGGTCCAAAAATTTATGATATTGGAGAGTTAAAGACTTTATTATCGGAAAATATTGAAGTTTTCAATGTATCATATGAAAAAAAATTCAGGGAAATGGCTGATGAATTGAAGACTAAAATTTTTGGTAATTATAATAAATGGGATATCTATTATTTAATAAATCAAATTAAGGAAACTGGTTTTGAGGAGGAAAAATAATTGAGAAAAGTAATAACTTATGGAACATTTGACCTGCTTCACTATGGACATATCAACATACTTAAACGTGCTAAAGAACAGGGTGATTATCTAATAGTTGCTCTTTCTACTGATGAGTTTAATGAAATTAAGGGCAAGACGTGTTACTTTTCATTTGATGAAAGAAAGAAGTTAGTAGAATCTGTAAGGTATGTAGACTTAGTAATTCCTGAAAATAATTGGGAACAAAAAATTGATGATATTACAGAATTTAAAGTTGATGTTTTCGTGATGGGTGATGACTGGAAAGGGAAATTTGATTTTCTTAAAGAACTATGTGAAGTTGTTTATCTAGAAAGAACACCTGAAATCTCAACAACAAAAATTAAAAACGAACTTGGTTTAAATGGCAAATCAAAATAAAGGTGTTTTTATTTATTCATAGTATTTGAGGTATAGAAATATATAATTAAAGTATTGGATCCGGAAGAGCTAAATATCCCATATTTTTTTGTAATAATTTTATTGATCCTTTTGTATCATCTGTAAAAATACCTTCTAATCTATATTTAATAATTTTCTTTAAGTCTTCTTGATTCTCAATTGTATAGGCCATAGGTATTCTACTTGTTTTTTTAACCAAATTTACAAGAGTATAATTTACTGTAGATAAGTCAAAGCAAATAATTTTTATATATTTAGGTGTATTTTTAATTATCGCTGTTAACTCTTCTTGATTTTGGGCTTTAAGTAAGAGCATTAATTGTATTTCTGGATTTTGCTCATGAATATACATTAAGCTTTCCAATGAAAAACTTTGAACAATTACAAAGTCTTGTAAATCATATGTTTTTATTAATTCTATAAGTTTATTTTCCATATTATAATTTATTTTAGCTTCGTATTTAGTTTCTATAACATAAAAAATATTTTTCTTATAGTATTCAAAGATTTCTGATAATGGATGAATGTTTTCTCCGTTTGGTAGTTTAACTTTTTCAATTTGGTTGGATGTTGATTTAGAAATATCAAGATTAATACCAGTGGTTCTTAATAAATTGAGGTCATGATTAACATACAATATATTATCTGCGCTTATTCTTAGATCTTGTTCGATGAATTTTGTGCCTTCTGCAATTGCTTGATTATATCCTGCAAAAGAATGCTCAGGGTTGTCTTTTGAAGCGCCTCTATGTGAAATAACTATAGGGTTATTTATATTTGTAATATTTAATATTTTATTAACACTTATGGAGCTGTTAGAGGTTAATTCAATTTTTTGGATTTTTATACATCCTGCAAGTATTAGCAGCACTGCAACGATAAATAATATTCTTTTCAATTATGTCTCCTTAAGCATTTAATTTGGATAGTGCACTTTAATTATATTGTTTATAGTAAAAAATGTAAATCAAAAAGGATTTTTAATATACCTTGATTTATAAATAGTTTGAAAAATTTAAGGTTTGAAGGTGTTATTATGCTTGGTGCTATTATTGGCGATATTGTAGGTTCTGTGTATGAATGGAATAATCTTAAGAGTACGGACTTTCCTTTGTTTGTTGAAAGTTCTTCTTTTACTGATGATACGGTTATGACTATAGCTGTTGGAGATGCTTTAATGTCTATCAGGGATAAAGATTTAGAGGATGATGATATTGTTAAGCATACTATTAAAGAATCTTTGGTATTATATGGAAGAAGTTATCCTTATGTTGGTTATGGTTCTAGATTTAGAGATTGGATTTTTTCAAATAATCATATTCCTTATAATAGTTATGGTAATGGTTCAGCAATGAGGGTTTCTTCTGTTGCTTATTTTGCCTTGGATTTAGAGGATGCTTTGAGACTTGCTCGTTTATCAGCTGAGGTGACTCATAATCATTTAGAGGGTATTCGTGGGGCACAAGCTGTGGCAGGATGTATCTATTTAGCCAGGAGCTGGGAAAGTAAGGAATTCATAAGGTCTTTTGTTGAAAATGTTTATTATAAGTTGGATTTTACTTTAGATGATATTCGAGCTGATTATAGTTTTGATGTGACTTGTCAGGGGAGTGTTCCTGTTGCTATCAGAGCATTTTTAGAAGGGAATTCATTTGAGGAGGTTATTAGATTAGCTATTTCTGTTGGTGGTGATAGTGATACAGTAGCAGCAATTGCTGGTAGTATTGGGGAGGCTTTTTTTGGTGTTCCTGATGACTTGAGAGTTGCGATAAGTTCAAGATTGGATCCATGGTTGAGAGCTGTTGTAGATAAATTTTACAAAAGAATTAATATCAATTGACATTTATTGATTATATTGTTATTTTTAGTGTAGATACTAGTAAATAAGGAGGTATGGAAGATGGTAAAAAATGAAAGTAATATTGACAGAATTATTAGGGCTATAGTGGGGATTGTTTTATTGATCCTAGCTATATACACTGCTGGTGCGGTACAGATAATATTAATAGTTCTTGGTGCTATATTATTAGCTACAGGTATTATTGGATTTTGTCCTTTATATACGATCTTTAAAATTGATACTAATAATAAAAAGGATGGATCTAA
Source organism: Bacillota bacterium (assembly GCA_024635955.1). GTDB lineage: Bacteria > Bacillota > TC1 > TC1 > TC1 > WTXA01. The sequence goes on along the minus strand of JAGXHX010000066.1, from coordinate 399 downwards.
ATAATAGGAATCTATTTTTAATAATTATTAAAAAATACCCAATACCAAGATGATATTTTAAAAGGGTATGCTATCTGTTTCTACAGATAGCATACCCTTTTTGTTTTATGATATTATTTTTAACTTGACTATAAGTTGTTTAATATCTTCTATTTTTGATCTAGATATATATATTTACCAATTAAATCTTTGGTAGCTTCAATGTCAAAAACATAATAGTAAACTTTGTTAATAGTTTTACCACTGGCCATATCAGCTAAAGGATATCGGCTTTGTTCTATTGTTCTAATATTCTTGGTTATGACATTTGTTGCCATAGAAAGAATTTCATTAGGTGACAAATTAGTTGAAATTAGTGGTAATATAGTATTTAGTATTTTCGGATATGATGTCAAATTC
>JAGXHX010000065.1 GCA_024635955.1 Bacillota bacterium | reverse complement strand
TATTTGCTGTTCTTAAGAGTGGTGGTTTAGCTATGGGTAATAAGGGAACTATTTCTCCTTACATAGTTAATGCTATTCAAGCCTTTGTAATCATATTAGTTGTAGCTAGCGTATTCGTTCAAGATGAATACACTAGAAGAAAGCTGATTAGACAAGCAAAAACAGCTAGAGAGGGAGTAAAATAATGAAACAAAAAAAGGGATTGATCATAGGTCTAATCGTCGTTTTAGTTCTCTTAGCTATAGGTATTTTTGCTCCTGAAAACTTAAAAAATACTTTAGCTAGCTTTATTGCTCAAGATTTACGTATTGCCTTACCACTTGCACTTGCTGCTGCTGGTTTGGTATTTGGTGAAAGATCGGGAGTATTAAATCTTGGTGCTGAAGGTTTGATGTTAACAGGTGCTTTATTTACTTGGATTGGTACAGCAATGTTTGCCGGCAATCCATGGTTGGGTGTATTAGTAGGAATGTTTGCTTCATTACTAATGGCTCTACTATTTGCTTTCTTAGTTATAACCTTAAGATCCAACCAGACTGTTATTGGTGTTTCCATTAATATTTTGGCCTTAGGTTTAACTTCTACTATTTATAGAGTAGTTCAAAGTATGGATATGAAGATTTTTGGTTTTCCAAATATTGCAGATATATTAGCAAAAATACCTGTATTAGGTGATATGTTAACAAACATGACAAATATTGGGCCACAACTTGCTTTAGTTGATATACCTAGAATTGGACCTTTTCTTAATATCATATTTGCTCAAAACATTATGATATATATAGGAATAATAATTATAATATTCTTAAATTTCGTTTTATTTAAAACTGATTTAGGATTAAAAGTAAGAGCTGTTGGTGAATATCCAAAAGCTTGTGATACTATGGGTATTAACGTTTACAAAATTCGTTACGGATCTGTCTTATTCAGTGGTCTATTAACTGGACTTGCTGGTGGACTTTTAGTATTAGATATTAAAACTTTCGTTGAGAATGTTACTGCCGGTAAAGGCTTTATTGCTATAGCAGCTGTAATCTTCGGTAAATATACACCTATTGGAGCTTTAGGAGCATCATTAGTATTTGGTGGAGCACAAGCTGTTCAATACTTAATTCAAGCTATTGGCTTGAAAGCACCAAGTGATTTAATGAATATGATTCCTTATGTAGTTACAATAGTTGCTCTAGCTGGATTTATTGGTAAAACACACGTACCTGCAGCTAGTACAAAACCATATGTTAAAGAATAATTGGGAGGGAGAAAAATAATGGTACCAATTTTAGAAATGAAAAACATTGTTAAACAATTCCCAGGGGTTCTTGCTAACGACAATGTTAATTTAATAGTAGAAAAAGGTTCTATTCACGCATTAATGGGTGAAAATGGAGCAGGTAAATCCACGTTGATGAATATCCTCTATGGTCTTTATGCACCATCAAGCGGACAAATACTTTTCAGCGGTGAAGAAATACGTATAGCTTCTCCAAAACATGCCATCGAGCATGGTATTGGAATGGTGCACCAACATTTTATGTTGATTCCTGCATTATCAGTTATCGAAAATGTAATTCTAGGAAAACCTGACAACAAAAAAGTATTGGAACTAAAAAACGATGCTGAAGCCTTTGTTGCATTAGGAGCACGCTATAATATGAAAATAGATCCATATGCTTTGGTTTCTGATTTAACAGTTGGACAACAGCAGAGAGTTGAAATACTTAAAGCAATATACAGAGGAGCAGAACTTCTTATACTTGATGAGCCTACAGCAGTTTTGACTCCTCAAGAAGTTACTGAACTATTTAAAATCATGAATCAACTTAAAGAAGAAGGAAAAACTATTATCTTCATAAGTCATAAGCTTAAAGAAGTATTTGCAATTTGCGATACTATTACAGTTTTAAGACTTGGTAGATCTCAATCTTCAGTACCTTCAGCTAGTACAAACAGCGAAGAATTAGCTGAAATGATGGTTGGAAGAAAATGTTTCTTAGATGTTGATAAAGGACCATATAAACCTGGAGAAATTGTTCTTAAAATGGAACACGTATTTACTAAAGGAACGCATGGAGCCTTAAGTGATATTTCTCTTGAAATTAAAAAAGGAGAAATTCTTGGTATAGCTGGTGTAGATGGTAATGGTCAAGATGCCTTAATTGATTCTATAACTGGTTTGTGCAAAGTTTCAGATGGTAAAATTTTTATTAAAGGAAATGATATGACAAATTCATCTCCTAGAGACGTACTTGAACAAAAAGTATCTCATATTCCTGCTGACAGACACAAAAGAGGCATGGTTTCTACTATGAGTGTTAAAGAGAATATGATTCTTATTAGTTATTATAAAAAGCCTTTCTCATCTGGAGGTTTTTTAAACTGGAAATATATTGAAAAAAATGCTGAGGAGATTGTAGAATCATTTAATGTTAAAACTCCAGGCATTGAAGAAGTAATTGGTAAATTGTCTGGTGGTAATCAACAAAAAGTGGTTCTAGGCAGGGAATTGTCTAGAGACCCTGACTTTGTAATTGCTGCTCACCCAGTTCGTGGATTAGATATCGGTGCGACTGAATATGTTCATGAGACACTTGTAGCCGAAAGAGATAGAGGTGGGGCTGTTCTTCTTGTTTCTACTGAGTTAGACGAAGTATTAACTCTTGCTGACCGTATTGCTGTTATGTATGAAGGCAGAATTATGGGTATTCTTGATAAAGAAGATTACGATGTTACTAGAATCGGTATGATGATGGCTGGACAAAATAAATAATTTATAATTATGAAATAGGAGGTAGAAATATCTCCTATTTTTTTATTTGGAGGTGGTTATTATGGAAAAAGATGTTGCTAGTTTAATTTTAGGTATTGTTGCAATATTTTTTATTTTTTTATTTGGTCAAAATGCTGTTTTAAGTGTTGCTTGTGCCATAATCAGTATTGTCTTTGGTATACTCAGTTACAAATCAGATGGTAGGAAAAAATATTATCTTTCTGGTATTGGTGTAAGCATGTTGGCTATTTTCCTTTATGCATTCCCCAATTTTTTTTAAGTATTTATTAATTCAATAAAAAAAGTGCAGTTAAAACTGCACTTTTTTATTTTATTTGAATATAATATAAGTATATAAAACATGATATTAATTTAGGAGGTTTAAATGAAGAGTATAAGACTAACATTTATTTTATCATTTAGAATAATACTTTTTATTGGAATAAGCTTATTATTATCTATTCTTACTAATAAAAGTTTATCAAATTTAAATCTAGGTATATTAGGAATGTTTTTAGCTGTTATTTTGTTTACTCTGATTTTCCGTATTTAGCAGAAATAATGATTAAACCAATACCTTTTCCCTTTGCATTAGCAAATATTTTAATTTTACCTTTAACTACTACCTTGGCTGAAGATGGTTTGTATTTAGGTTATTCTATTAATAGGATAAACAACAAATGGTTAGCTATCATCTTACCTGCCTTTTTCTATGCTCTTCAGCATAGTTTTATCCCTCTTATTTTTGATTTTAGGTATATAGTTTATAGGTTTTTATCTTTTCTTCCTTTAACGATTATTTTCTGCATATGGTATTATAAAAAACGTGATCCAGTTCCTATTATGATTAGTCATTTTTTGCTAAATTTAGCAACTGTTCTTCAAATAGTTATTGCTTCAAAAACAAATATATAATTATTTATCAGTTAGTTTATCATTTTTTTTATTAATTAAAATAAATATACCACCTATAATGAAAAGAAAGATTATTGCTAGAATGGAAAAAGATGATCTTCCAGTCGTAATTCTTACAATCCCATATAGACCAGGTCCAAGTATTGCCGCAAATTTACCAAATATATCATAAAAACCAAAATATTCAGTTGAACGCTCAGGAGGTATAAGTTTACCAAAGTATGATCTTGAAAGAGCTTGAATTCCGCCTTGTGAGGTTCCAACAAGTATAGCTAACACCCAAAATAGGACAAGGGCCTGATCAATGCTTAGAAAGGATTCTTCTATACCTAGGCCCATAATAAATCCCAGAATACATATAAATGAATACATAAATATAGCTGTAAGTATTAAATTTAATGAACCAAATCGATTTGCTAGTCTTCCAAATAATATTGCAAATGGTATAGCAACTAACTGTGTCACTAAAAGAGCTAAAATCATTCCAGTAGTATCAAGACCTAAGCTGGCACCATAGGCTGTTGCCATACTAATCACAGTATTCACTCCATCTATATAGAAGAAATAAGCAAGAAGAAAATATAGTATTTTTTTCTCGTTCCAAATATCTAACATCGTTTTTTTAATATTCTTGAAAGTGTTAATCACTAAGTTGCCTGGTGATTTTTTTGTATAAAATTTTTGTTTCACATTAATTAGCATTGGAATACTAAATATTGTCCACCAAATAACTGCAATTATTAAGGATGCTTTTACAGCTACAGTTTTTGAGTCTAGTGTCATTATTAAACCTATAGAAAATAGAAAGGGTATTGTGCTTCCACCAAAGTAGCCCATAGCATATCCCCAGGCTGACACCTTGTCCATTCTATCTCTGGTTGTTATATCAGTAATAAAAGAATCATAAAGTAAATTTGAGCCTAAAAATCCTATGTAAGACAAAATATAGCCCACTAGCATTAATTGCCAATTATCTGTTATTGCGTTAAATAAGGTGAAACCTAAACCTAATAGAAGAAAGAATATTAATAGTTTTTTCTTCATTCCCTTATAATCTGCAATTGCACCAATTATTGGAGCTAATATGGCCATTGAAAATGTTGCAATAAAGGTTCCAAAAGCCCACCACATATCTCCTTTGCCATTTATGTCATTTACTATTGCTGTAAAATATACAGGAAATATTGCAGCCATCATTATTGTTGCATAGACTGAATTAGCCCAATCAAAACTTATCCAGCTTTTTTCAAGTTTGGTAAATTTAGTTTTCATTTATTTTATTTCCCCTACGGTAATATCTTTTCTAAGTTTACCATCCATCTTCCATTGTTTGATTTTCAATTGTCTGCAAGCTAGTGGAGCAATATCCAGTAAACTGCCTCCAACTAATTTTTTATTTATTCTTATACCCTCTCCTCTAATAAAATAGAAGACCTTATAATTTTCATTCTGGTTTGTATATCCATGGTTTGCTTTGAATTTTGTTCCGTCATTATGATATTCTGTACCAACTGGTGCTTCTATGCCAAATGCTGCTTTTTCTAGAAAACCACTTTCTTTCATTTCTTCTTTGTTCAAGTATCTTCTAAATAATTCTGGTCGGTCTATCATTATTTGATCTAATTTCTCCATTATTATTTCTTTTAATGCCCAGTTTTTTTTATCTTTAAGATAAAGGAAAGCTGTTCCTCCACATGTTTTGAACCACGCTTCCCAATTTTTATCTCCTTTTTTAGTGGGTATTTTTATATTCATTTTCTTTAAGTAATCATTTGGATCGATAGTTTTTTTTATTGGCAGTGAGCTATGGTCACTGAATATTATTATATTGTAATTTCTATCTATTTTATTTAATGTATTGATTATTGTGCCTATATGTTTATCCATTCTCTTTAAAGACTCTTTGGTTCTTTTGGCTTTTAGTCCGTGTTTGTGTTTACATGAGTCTGTTTCTATTAAATGTATTAAAGCTAAGCTTGGGCGTTTTTTTTCTAGATTTGTAGTCAGCATTTTAACTGAAAAATTATCTAGTGCAGGTTGTTTTTTTTCTTTTAATTTTCTACCATATTTTAGATAACCACTTAATTGCATAATAAAACTACCATTTCTAAGTGATAGATACTTTTGATTTTGGTGAATTTTTGTCGGGAATATTTCTGGCATATTATAGCTAATATTTGCTCTTGCGGTTACAGGCCAGAGTATTGATAGGGTTTTTAGTCCGTGATTATTTGCATGGTCGTAAAGTGTTGACATTTTTATATCTTTTCTATACCAATGCCAATCTGGGTTTATATTTCCTGGATCGTTAACTAGGTTATCTATGATTCCATGTTTCTCTGGATTACAGCCTGTTATGACTGAAGTATGTATTGGGTATGTATTGGTAACAAACGGTGGTGTTACTGATGTTACAAGAGTACCTTGTGTTACTAAGTCTTTAAAGTTCTCCATTAACATCAAGTTTCCCAAATCTTCTTCTGATAATGAATCAAGCGATATTATAATTAGCTTTTTTTTATTCATATTGTCACCTCTTTATTGATGTTATTGTATTCAACGTATACATTAATTTATGTCTATCATTATACCTAAATTAAGTTTATTATTCTATTATATGTAAAATAGTAAGGTTGAATAACATGCCAACCTTACTTAAAAGAAAACTCCAATCTCATTAATTCCTTGTTGTAAACTAAATAACCATCAAACTTTTTGCCTTCATGATTAATAAAACCTCTAATAAAACCGGTCTTACCTTTAGTTATCAAAGTCTTAAGCTGATTTGCAGTCAAATTCTTTTTGCCCACTTTCTTTAGAATTGCATACTTACAACCATCCCTATAACCAGAACAATAAAACTTCATCTCACCAATTAAAACAGGCTTACCACAAACAGGACAGATATACTCAGACTTGTTTTTCTCCATACCGGTAAACCTAACCTCATTCCTATTACCTTTTAAAGTACTTAACATCCCTAGACACATACTATTAATATCATCAAGAAAACTATTAAATATATCCTTATTTTTAATAATTGCATCCAATCTATACTCCAAATCAGCAGTATAACCTACATCAAGAAGCTTAGAATTATCAGACTGTAGAATCTCAATAATCTGTTTGCCCTTATCAGTAATAACAATAGCCTTCTTCTGATCCGTTATATACTCCCTTTTATATAAGGTTTCAATAATAGCACCCCTAGTAGCACCTGTACCAATCCCTTTAATTTCCTTAAGTTTTTCTTTTATTTCGCCCTCTTCTTCATTATGAATATTCTTCATCTTATCCAAAAGGGTTGCTTGAGTAAACAAAGGCTTAGGTTTGCTCTCAATTTCCTTTATCTCATACTCAATATTATATTCACCATCTGGAATAATATCCTTATATGTATGACTAGTATCCTTATAGGTCTTTAAATAACCAAGATCAATAAGTTCTTTTTCAGTTCCCTTTAATATATTTTTATCATTGATAAGTCCTTCATATTTAATACTACGATACCTATAATCATCACAATAATTAGCTAAGAAAATTGCTACAATAAGATTATATATATTACTCTCTTGTTCTGTTAGTCCTTGAGGGATAATTCCTGTAGGTGTGATTCCTTCGTGTGCTTCAACTTCACCAATAACCTGCTCGTTTATCTTTTTACTCGTAATATGTTCAAAACCCTTAAACTTACTGAATTTACCTATCCTGGAGTTTAACTTATCAGCCGTATTTTGAGTTATAAAATTACAATCTGTCCTTGGGTATGACACAGCTTTATGTTTTTCATATAAACTCTGAACAATACTCAAGGTATTATCAGCTTTATAGCTCCAAAAATTATTAGCTAGTTTTTGTACATCCAAAATTGTTGGTAACTTTGGTGGAGATTTTTTTTTATCTTCTTTGGCAGAAGTAATGTTTAGCTTCTCTGGAAGACTTAATAATTTTTCTTCAGCTTCACCTTTTTTAACAACCCTATATTTATCAAGTTCTAATTCAATATCAGTACCAGCAATTTTACCTTTTATGCCATACTCAATTTTCTTTTGATGACCTGCATTTTCCCTGCAACGATCATAAATTAACTTTAAAGTAGGCGTTTGTACCCTGCCTACTGACAAAACACCACCACCCCTGTACTTACATGAATAAGCTCTAGTCATATTCAAGCCTATAATATAGTCTGATAAAGCTCTCCCATAAGCAGACATTTTTAAGCCTTCATACTTTTCTCCTAATTCAAGGCTTGCAAATTGTTCCTTAATACCATCAGGAGTTAAATCCTTAATAATCAATCTTTTTACTGGTTTATTAACCTTAAAATAGGAATAAATATTTTGAAATATCAATTCTCCTTCTCTATCAGGGTCTGTTGCATTTATTAAATTTTCAATATCCTCCCGTTGGAGTATTTTTTCAATAGCTTTTAATTGACTAGTAGTGTTAGCATTAGGTTTATAGTTGCCAATAATATTTTGTTCATCAATTTTAATAGGTAAATTGGCCAAGTTCCATTTCTGATATTTCTGGTCTATTTCACCCGGTTCTTTTAATTGAAGAAGATGTCCTACAGCCCAAGTTATTATGTATTTATCACCTTCAAGATATCCATCTTTTCTTATTGTTCTAGTTTCAATAGCCTCAGCAATATCTCTACCTTGGCTAGGTTTTTCTGCAATTATTAGTGTTTTCATTTATTATATAACTCCCTTTATTTAAAGCTTTATCTATTATAAAATTACTTACTTACAAGTTTAACAAATTTTTCGTTTTTTTTCACAGATAATTTGACATTTAATAATTAAAAAGCAACTAGTAATGGTTACTAGTTGCTTTTGGAATTGATGATATATTTAAAAATTAATCAATACCGAATATATTAATCAATAAACATGTTATTGCCACAAGCACACTTGTTTTGAGCTTCTGCTTTTTCATATCTATAAAATTTATCTATATTTATGCTCTTTGATAAACTTCCATATTTGCTTAATAGCATATCTTGAACTGTAAGTTTTTCATCTTTAATATATGTTTGCTCCAACAGACATTTTTCTTTGAAGAACTTCTCCATTCTACCTAAAAGTATCTTATCAAAAACCTTTTGTGGTTTTTGAGAAAGTGTAGGATCACTTTTTATATCTTCAAGAATTTCATCCTTTAAACTATCTAATATATCTTTTGGTATATCCTTCCTAGAAACATATGTTGGATTTAAACCAATAATCTGCATGGCAAGTTCTTTACTTAATTCTTCATTATATTCATCAGTGTCCAACTTTAGTAATACTGAATATTTACCATTCCCATGATTATAGGCATATGGAAAGTCACCTTCAATAATATTATATTTTTTTAATTGAATATTTTCGCGAAATTTCATAACCATTGAACGAATCATTTCATCCAATTTATCCTTTTTATCTTCTGCTATATTAGTTGCCATCTCTTTTACAGCTTGTAAAAACTCTGGGCTTCTAGCTACAAAATCCGTTTCTGTGCTAACTTCTACTATAACTCCTACCTTATTAATGACTTCTGAATAAACTATTCCTTCTTCAGAATTTCTTTCTTGTTTTTTTTCTTGAATCTGCAAACCTCTTTCTTCTAGAAGAAGATATGCTTTATCAACATCTCCATTAGCTTTTTCTAGTTCTTTTTTACAGTCCATTATTCCAAAACCTGTTTTTTCTCTTAAATATTGAATATCTTTTATTTGTATTTTCATTTCTTCACCTTCCTTTTAGTTCTATACCATTTTTTACTTTTTCTATCCATAACAGCTCATTTTCATATGTTGTTAAAATATTTTCACTGATCATTGACCAAAGATAATCTTCTTTTTTATTTCGCCTCACGTCTAAACCTTGTCTTCTTTGTATTTCTGTTTCCATAAGTAGTTTCATACTTACTGATTCATGATATTGAGATAGGATAGACATTATACTCTCTGTATTTAAATCACCGCTTAAAGCTAATTGGATTAAGAATTCCTTCTTGAATTCTGGTGGTTCTTTTACTGATTCCATAATCCACTTATTAAATTCTAATAAACCTTTTTTGGTAATAGTATATATTTTTTTTGATGGTGAGCCCTCACGGTGTTCTATTTCATTAGTTACCATTCCTTGATTTTGTAATGCTAATAGTCCCTTATATATTTGGTTATTATTACCAGACCAGTACATGAATGTAGTTTTCTGAATGATTTTTTTTAAATCATATCCTGTCATAGGTTTCCAGCTTAATACTCCAAGTATTGTATAATTAAATGACATAATCACCTCTCCTTTATCGATATCATAGGTTAATGATAACATATGGTAACCATAACTACAAGTATGAAGTTTTCATATCAAAATATATTAGTTCAAATTGTATAATTAATAGCAGTAAAGATAAAAATCATATATAATAAATAATGAGGTATTTATTATGAAAAGAAAAATTTTACTACGATATATAATCTTCTTTATTGGAATATTCCTTATGGGTCTTGGCATTAGCCTTACTGCGAAAACCAGTTTAGGTACTACCCCAATATCAAGTGTCCCTCTTTTACTATCTAAAATATTACCTTTAAGTTTTGGTACAATGGCCTTTTTATTAAGTATTTTGTTTATTTTTATAGAGTGGCTAATTCTTAGAAAGGATTTTACAAAGGAATATTATGCACAAATAATAGTTACTCCATTCTTTGGCTATTTCATAGATTTAGGGATGTTGATCTTCAAAAATCTCAAACCTGAAACTTATTTGCAGAATGTTTTAATTCTTCTCGTTGCTTGTCTTTTGATTGGCTTTGGAATATCTCTACAAGTCATAGCAAGAGTACTTATCAACTCTGCGGAAGGTCTAGTAAAAGTTATTGCTGATAAAACAAATAGCAAATTTGGCAATATCAAAATATTATTTGACTCCAGTTTGATTTTAATAGCTATAGTTATTTCTTTAGTAGCTTTTAGAGAAGTACAAGATATAAGAGAAGGTACTATTTTTGTAGCAATTGCACTTGGTTCACTGGCAAAATTTAATTTGAAAATCTTTGATCGTATAGGAATAGATTGGCTTTATATTTAATTCCGTATATTTTAATAAAAAAGTAGCATCTTTTATTAGGGATGCTACTTTTATTTATGTTTACTTTTAATATCATTATTTACCAATTCAACATATTTTTTTTTATTTTTAATATTCTAATTATTGATTCATCTATTCTCTTCTGACTTATTTCACCATTATTTACAGCATCTAATAGTCCATTATAGGCTTCCTGAAAATTTTCTGGCATTAATAGTAAATCAGCGCCAGCTATAATTGCCATTTGAGATGCTTCCTTTGAAGTATATTGATTACTAATAGATCTCATATTTAAAGCATCAGTAATAACAACTCCTTCAAAACCTAAATCATTTCTAAGAATATCTTGAATCATAATTTTAGAAATAGAACTAGGAGTATTATCACCTATAACTTTAGGCACTGAAATATGAGATACCATTACTATTTGAGCTCCTGTTGCTATTCCTTTTTCAAAAGGTATTAACTCGCTAGCTCTTAATTCATCAAGAGTCTTATAGGTAACAGCATAACCATAATGGCTATCGCTAGTTGTATTACCATGACCTGGAAAATGTTTTAAAGCTGCAATAATCATATTATTATTTAAGCCTTTAGTTTCTTCAGCAACATAATCTGCAACAATTTTAGGATCTGATGAAAAGGCTCTATACTTAACTACCAAATTTTTCGGATTTGTGTAAACATCAGCAACTGGAGCATAATCTAGATTAAACCCATAATCTTTAAGATATTTCCCTATAGTATCTCCTAATTTATATGCTTCTTTAGAAGACTTTATCCCACTAAGATTTCCGAAAGTTTCAACATTAAATGCTGAATTATTGGCTATTCTAGAGACTTGGCCTCCTTCTTCATCAATACTAATAAACATAGGTATTCCAGTTTTTCCCAGGGAATACATTTGCGTGTTGGAAATCATTGTTTTAATTTGTTCTGGTGAATCAATATTTTTTGAAAAATATATCAATCCCCCAACTGGATATTTTATCAAGTTTTCTTGTGTTAATTTACTAGCTATAGTAACTTCCTTACCAGCATTTAAAGTTTCTGGTGTAACAATAAATAACTGGGCAATTTTTTCTTCTAATGTCATCTTGTTTAGAATTGCTTGTATTTCAGCTTCATCCCTCTTTTTTTCAAAATCTGCTAATATTGAGGAATCACTTTTTGTTATACTACTATTCCCCCAAATTTCATTAAATAGAAATAATCCAAACAAAACTAAAATAATTCCACTCAAAAATAGAATTATATTCTTAATAACTTTTTTGCTTTTTAAATTTTGTTTCTTCCGTTTTTTCACTTTATTTACCATCCATGTACACTTAATATTAAATTAATTATACTATACAAGAATTAAAATTTCATCAACACATAAAAACCCCCTTAAAGTTAGATACTTAAGGGGGTTTATTAATGTATTAGTTCTCTCTGTTTTTTTTGAATATTCTTTTAAACTCATACATTCGTTTATCTGCAATCTCCATTAATTCTGTGGAGGATAAAACATTTTCTTCCTGTGATACAGCAATCCCATAACTTAAAGACATACTATATGGTTTAATTACTTTTTCAGAAATTGTATTTAGGTTTTTTATGATTCTTTTGCTTACTAATTCTGAAATTCTTAAGTCACAATTATCAAGAACTAATACAATCTCATCACCACCATATCTAAATACAGTATCTGAAGAACCTACACTACTTTGTATAACCTTTGATACTGTTTTAATATAATAATCCCCTTCTTGATGACCGTATGTGTCATTAACAAATTTCAAATCATTTAAATCTATAAATATAATACTGAAGTTGGTACTATCGTGCTTATTTCTTTCAAAGATGTTTTTCATAATCAACATCCCTGACCTTTTATTTAGTAGACCTGTCATTTCATCAATAGTTGCATATTTTTTTAGCACCTCTTCGGCTTCTTTTAGTCTGGTTATATCTGAAAGGCCTAGTAGTATCATACTTTTTCCATCATATTGTATTTTATTTGAATCTATCTTCAGCACATAATTCAAATCATGAATATCTTTCAGTACCATTTCAATATTTTTAAGTTTATTTTCTGCAAGGATCATATCAAGGAGTTTTTGGTCTTCTTCTATCTTTTGAAATAGGTCTTTTAGGTTTAATTGCTTAGTATTATTAATAGTTTCTTTTATTATGTCTTCAGCAACAGTATTTAATTTTTCAATGTTTAACCCATTTGGATTTACCAACATCATTGCATAAGGTGATGACTCAAATAATTTTTCTAAATTCTCCTTGCTTATTGATAACTCTTTAAGATTTTTCTCTAATAATTTTTGAGCTGGTCTGAAAATAAATAAGGCTTCAATAAATAGAGCAACTAGGGTAACGAAAAGAATTATCCCCTCGGTTGTTTGTATTGATTTAATATGATCTTTTGATTCTAAATCATACTGAAATACAATTGCTTCCATGCCTTTTAAATAGTTTTGTTCATTGTTTTGGATGATTTCTATTTCATTTCTGATTTTCAATTTATCATTTTCAGTTAAATTAGGTAATCTTCTAATTAATTTAGCACTTGTTAATATTGCATTATATTCAACCTCTATACTCTTGAACATTGATAATATCTCAGGACTATTATTTCCAGTAAGTCCTAATTCCTTATCTCCATTAAGTAATCCATAATATGAAGTCTCCCATAAATCAATGGCTTGACTTAATTCAATTTTGTATCTGTATTTTTCTCTTTCTGTTTCACTGAAGTAGAGACCAAAAGCTGCTTTATTGATGCTTTGGCTCAACGTGCTTTGTCTTCCAGCTATATTTATTTGTCTAGCATCATTTTCTTCATGAATTATGGTAATCTGTATTATTATTTGACTAATAATTACTAAAAAAGCAATTATTAATAAGGCTACAACGTATCTATGTTTGAACATTTGAACTATTTTATTCTTTACCAATTTACGCATATATTTTACCTCCAGTTACAAATACTATGAATAAAATCTTTATAGCTATTTAGTTATTTAGTTATTTAGTTATTTAGTTATTTAGTTATTATACTATCTTTCATATTGTATGTATTTTCTTGAGTTAGATAAGCTATTTCTTTAAATAACTTATCATTATTTATTATAATATTGACTATTTCTGCATTAAATTGTTTTCCACTATTATTTATTAACTCTTTACGAACTTGTTCTATATCTAAAGGTTCGCTATATACTCTTTTTGAAAACATAGCATCCAATGCATCAGCTATACATACCACTTGTGCGCCTATTGGAATATCCTCACCTTTTAAACCGTAAGGATATCCTTGGCCATCAATTCTTTCGTGATGATGTAATATAATATCAGAAATATATTTAAAGTTATCAAATTCAGATAGCAATGATGCTCCTATGGTAGTATGTTTTTTCATTAATCTAAATTCTTCTTCATTTAGACATCCTTCTTTTTTTAATATTATATCTGTAATTCCAATTTTACCAATGTCATGTATTCCAGCTGCTATAATAATATCCTGGATTTCCTCCTCTGGTAATTTCATATTACTTAGAATTAGTTGTGATATCATTTTCACATTATGCGAATGGTTACTTGTATATTTATCCCTTGCATCCATAGCTTTTGCAAAAGCATTAATTGTTTTTATAAAACTTTTTCCTAGTTTTTCTTCGTATTCTTTTTCATTTGTTTTATTTTCAGAAACTAATAAAACCTTATATTTATTTTCAGTTATTTTTTCAAAAGGGATAAAAGTTATATCTAAATATCTAATATCATTTTTTGTAGCAGAAATATGTTTATACATCTTAAGGTCTACTTGTTTACCAGACATTGCTAATCTTATGCATTCTTCTAATTTAGTCCCTTTTACTGTGGCAAAATTGAATATATTTTTATTTATAGTTTTTTCAGATCCGTAAACTGCTTTTGTTGCATAATTTATATATTCTATTGTGCCATCTAAGTCTATAATTATAAAAGAACAGATACTTTTCTTAAGTACTTTGCTTAATTTATCATTAGAATTTTTCATCCTTGTATTTTTAACTTTAAGTGAAGAAATGAAGTGAATTATAGCTAAACCAGAAATCTCAACAAAAAATAAAGAAGGATGTTCTTTATGAATTAATATAATATTATTAAGATTAAGATTATATTGATTATGAATAAGCTCAGTAAATATAGCACTAATAGGAATTATTATTCTTATTAAATAACCTATTTTATATTGTATATTTTGTATTTTCATTATATTAGCCTCAACTCCATCAGATATTCCAAGTTATTTTACAATAACATTAGTAATACTTATTGAACTAATTATACTTATATCACTATGATTATACAATAGAAAGAAGGGTATATAGCACAAGAAGCCTCAAGCAACATCGCTAAAGGCTAAAAATTAATAACTTAGAGCAGTATATTCCTGATCTGACCACATATCAATAAATACATTGTTAGTGACCCAATCATTTTTTTACCATTCCATAGATCCTTGTTGTATAGTGTAAAAACTAGCCGAATGTTTAGTCTTAAACAAGAAAAACCCCTTTTATAAAGGGGTTTTTACTAAACAATTTAAGCTCCTAACAAAATCGCTATATCATCATCAACATTTGTTATTCCTGAAATTCCAAAATTTTCAACTAAAACATTAACTACATTAGGTGATAAAAATGCTGGCAATGTAGGTCCAAGATGAATATTTTTAACTCCTAAAGAAAGTAAAGCCAATAAAACAATCACTGCCTTTTGTTCATACCAAGCAATATTGTAAGCTATAGGAAGTTCGTTAATGTCATTTAACTCAAATACCTCTTTTAATTTTAATGCAATAATGGCAAGAGAATATGAATCATTACATTGTCCTGCATCAAGTACTCTTGGAATTCCGCCAATATCACCAAGGTTCAGCTTGTTATATCTATATTTTGCGCAACCTGCAGTTAGGATAACAGTATCCTGTGGCAGATTCTGTGCAAAGTCAGTATAGTATTGTCTGGATTTATGTCTGCCGTCGCAGCCTCCCATAACAACAAATTTTCTTATGGAACCTGATTTTACTGCTTCTACAATTTTATCTGCTAACTGAATTACTTGATTATGGGCAAATCCTCCAATAATTGAGCCTTTTTCAATTTCTTTTGGTGGACTACATTTTTTAGCATGCTCTATAATAACTGAAAAATCTTTATTTCCATTTTTATCTGATTCTATATGGGTACAACCAGGATATCCAGAAGCTCCAGTTGTGTATATTCTTTTTCTTACTTCATCACTCTTTGGTGGGACTATACAGTTTGTAGTAAATAGTATTGGGCCATTAAAAGTTGGAAATTCAATATTTTGTTTCCACCAGGCATTTCCATAATTACCTACAAGGTGAGAATATTTCTTAAAGGCAGGATAGTAGTTAGAAGGTAACATTTCTGAATGGGTATAGACATCTACTCCAGTTCCTTCTGTTTGTTTAAGTAATCTTTCCATATCTTTTAGATCATGACCTGATATGAGAATAGCAGGATTGTTTCTTACTCCAATATTAACTTCTGTTATTTCCGGATTACCATATTCTGTGGTGTTGGCTTAATCCAATAAGGCCATTGCTTCTACTCCAAATTTACCTGTTTCTATTGTCAAGGCTACTAGTTCGTCTAATGTTAGAGTGTCATCTAATGTAGATACTAATGTCTTTTCAATAAATACGAATATTTCAGCATTTTTATAACCTAAGTTAAAGGCATGTTCAACATAAGCAGCTAAACCTTTAACACCATAGATGATTAACTCTCTTAATGAACGTATATCTTCATTTTTAGTTTTAAGAACACCTACTGTTTTTGCTTTTTCATCAAATTTTTCTTTATCAGTCAACCACACTGCAGCATCATTTTTAATATCGCTTATTTCAATTCCATTTTCTATAAGTTTAGCTTTTACTTTTTCTCTTAATTGAAGTGCTTCACTTATTTTTTTAGAAAAGAAATCATAATCAAAGTTGGCATTTGTAATAGTTGTGAAAAGCCCTTCCATAATAAATTCATCTGCTTCTGATGTATCTAACATGTGTATTCTGGCTTCTTTATTAAAAAGGGCTATGCCTTTTAGTGTGTATAACAACAGGTCTTGACTATTTGCTAAAGCCGATGTTTTACCACAGACTCCCATTGCAGTACAGCCTGTTCCAGCTGCTGCTTCTTGACATTGATAACAAAACATACTCAATATATTTTCCTCCTAAGTTCTTTTTAGTAACAGTTATATCTGAAACCTATAATATTATAGCAAATGGAGAAGACGAAGTAAGTATCCATAGATACGCTTTTCATTTGATTAGGTCCTGTTAAAAGCGTATCTGTTGATAGTAATGGTCAGGTAGTATTGTTATAGCAGAGGGGCATATTATAAAATATTATCAATAACTTAGTGCCCGGTACTCCTGATTAGCCCACATATTCATAAACTCATCATTTGAAATCCAAGCATTCTTTTCTCCTGTCCAAGGATCATTATAAAATATGCCACTTTGATCATAGCCGGTGACAATTACAGAGTGGATAGTAAATCCATGCATATCTGACAACCAAATAACTATTGGTTTTTCATGTACTATTTGCTCTTTTAAATTATCGACTGTTGTGCCTATCAATACCTTTACCATAGGCAAGTATTGCTGAACTGTTTCTACCAAAGCTTCTGGATAAATAGTCCAACCGTTTATAGTAAAGGGGTTTCCAACATAACCTAGTGATGGATTACTACTATCATAAGGAATCTTTTTGGCTAATTCCATACCCGTAATATTGATGTCATTATACTGAACCATCATAGCTGTAGATACAATTTCACAACCTGTTGGTAGCTCTGGTCTTTGTAAAATCAAAGGAACATCAAGTATTTTTTCTTCTATGATAGGTATAAATTGTGATAAAGCAGGTTTTTCATCAACATAATTCATATTCATCTCAATATTGTTGCTCTCTTCTCTTAACTCAATATTCTCTATAGTTTGAACTTTCCAAAAAATTAATATTCCACCTAAAACTACAATTAATACTAAATTAAAAATAACTGATTTAATCATATCTATATCTCCAATGCAATGTAATACAGTATATTATCCTCTCTTAATCTGAATTACCTGTATTCATCTTCTGAAAATTAAATGAATATATCTGTCATTATGTGGAGTCTAGGTGAAGTCTCTGAAGGTTGAATGAAATTCTTGAAAAGTCCATATCTATTAGCTTTTGAATGAACTATTCTTAAAACAGGTAAAGCATAACATGCATTATCAAAATAATATTTATAAAGGAGATGTAGATCATGATTATGAAAAAAATAATTTTAGGAGCAGTTATAACTGCAGGCTTGCTAATTCCAACTGGGGTTCTAATGGCTAGTGAAAGAAATGTGGGCCAGAATAATAATGCTCAGCAAATTTGTACAGAACAAGAAACATGTACAGAACAACAAAGAGTAGTAGGATCAGAAAACAGCAATACTAATAGACAGAGAAACACCGAGAATAGAAATGATCCTGCAAACTGTGATAATGCTGGTACTGGCGACCAAACTAGAGTCAGACAAAATCTACAAGATGGATCTGGTGAAAACTGTGATGGAACTTGTTTAAACTAATTTAGACTAAATCCTATTAAATAAAACCCAAAAGTTATTTATGTAATAACTTTTGGGTTTTATTTTTGGTTTATTTTTGGTTTATTAAATTTTTAATTACCACATTTATTGATGAAGTTCCGTTTGATATATTTAGTTTTTACTCAATATATTTCTCTTCAACTTTAGACTATGATATTTTTTCCTGTTTCTATACATTGTCTTCGGATAGCATCAATTATTAATTGATTATCCCACTTTACAATTTCATTGGCTGATGCTTTTACTATTTGTGAAGTTCTTTCAGATTCCCATGGTTCAATTGCTATTATATTTTTAGGACTTCTAAATCCATTCTTTGCTAATTCTATTTCAATATTAATCCATTTGCTTTTTATTGAATAAACTCCCGCTAGAATTAAAATACAATTGGAATTGCTCATTTGTTCTTTAATAGCTTCTATTAACAGACTTTGATTTAATGCATAGTTGCAGGGATCATCTCCTGGAACTAAGTAAACCCTATATTCGAAATTATCTGTTTCTTCAAGTAGTTTAACCAATTGTTTATATGAATCTGAATAAGTCCATGAATTACTAATAAATAAGTTATACATATTAGTTAACCTCCTCATAATTTAAGCTTATTTTGAATTTTGTGTAAAATATATGGAATTATTAAACCCTTGCTTGAATTTATAATATTTGTTCTATTTTATAAAATCCTTAATATTTTCTTTAGCAAATTCTTCAAGGGTTTTTGGATATTTTCCTGTTAAGTTATAAAATTCTTTAGTGATTGCTTTAGCAGTTCCCAATCTGGTCATAAAATATAAAGCAACTGTGACATTAACATATTCTTTATCAAATCCTCTTTCATTAATATAGTACTTTCTATATTTTAAAAAGCCAGGCTTATCATAGTATATTTTTCTTCCAGTAACATCACTTAATATATTTGCAACTTGATAATTATCTAAAGCTTCAGAACCTGTTATAGTATATGCTGTATTCTTATGTTTTTCTGGATTGTGCAATACTGTAGCAATTGCAAGTCCGATATCCTTTGTATCAATGAAACTAGTTTTGCTTTTACCTGCAGGTACGAATATTTTATTAAACTTCCTTATTTCATCAGAATGTATACCTGATAAATTTTGCATAAAGAAACCAGGTCTAATATGAGCATAAGGTATATTCAATTTTTCGATATACTTTTCAATTTTATAATGTGGTGGAATTGTATTTTTTTCAATGCCCATCAAAGATAGGAAGGATATCAATTTAATTGATTTTTTTTGAGCAATATCCAAAAACGGGTATATATCCTCAGGTTTTCCTAATTGAGGTGGTCTCATTAAAAATATTCTATCTACATCAATAAGTGCATTTTCAAAAGTTTCTGGTCTGTTAAAATCAAATTCTACAAAACCAACTTTATGGCCAAATATTTTTTGTAATTTTTCTATATTTGTTCCAGCAGCTACAACATTTTCGTTCATTTTTAATAATTCATAGACTACATTAATTCCCACATTTCCTGATGCACCAGTAACTAGTATTTTCATTAGATACCCCCATTAAGACAAACCAATATATTTTATAAAGATACTATAACATATAGTATAACATATACTAATTAAAACAAAAATGAATCAAAAAAACCCTCAAAGCCAAGATGGCTCTAGGGTTTAAATGGTGTGCCTTAAGGGATTCGAACCCCCGACCTCTTGATTCGTAGTCAAGCGCTCTATCCAGCTGAGCTAAAAGCACAAAATATGGCGGAGAAAGAGGGATTCGAACCCTCGATACAACTTGCGTCGTATACTTACTTAGCAGGCAAGCGCCTTCAGCCACTCGGCCATTTCTCCAGCAATATTGGCGGAGAGGGTGGGATTCGAACCCACGGCCCCTTTCGAAGTCACTGGTTTTCAAGACCAGCTCCTTAAACCGCTCGGACACCTCTCCAATAATACTAAGCAAGAAACATTCTACCATATACAATAAATAATGTCAAACAACTACTATCTATTTTCTCCTTCCAAAAAATTTAAACAACTCAACAAATAACAACATAACAAAAGACAGAACGCCAACTATCAACCACTGTGCTCCATCCAAAATTGCCAAATTAAACAACCTGTTAAATGGAGGAATCAACACAACCAACAATTGCAACAACAAAGAACCCCCAAAACATAACCATAAGAAAGGATGCTCCTTAACCTTAATTTTAAAAATGCTGTCAGACCTACTCTGAAATCCTAAAGAAGCAAACAACTGAGCAGCGGCCAAAGTAACAAAAGCCATTGTTGTAGCTATTAACCCATCATTAAAATAAAAATAACCTATTGCATATGCACCAAGAGCCAGCATAGCCTCCATAATACCCATAACAACAATAACAACTAAATTCTTTCCACTAAATATAGAACCCCTACTATCCCGAGGAGCCCTATTCATAATATTACCCTCAGCAGGTTCTACACCCAAAGCCAAAGCAGGGAAAGAGTCAGTCACTAAATTAATCCACAAAATCTGAACAGGAGATAAAAAACTCCACCCAATAATAGTCGCAACTAATACAGCAATAACCTCACCAGCATTACTAGACAATAGGAAACTAATAGTCTTTTGAATATTATCAAAAATTCTTCGACCCTCTTTTACAGCAACAACAATAGTAGCAAAATTATCATCAGTCAAGACCATATCAGATGCCCCCTTAGAGACCTCTGTTCCAGTTATACCCATACCAACACCAATGTCAGCTATCTTAAGAGCAGGCGCGTCATTTACCCCGTCTCCCGTCATTGCTACAATCTTACCCTTACTCTGCCACATTCTAACAATCCGCGACTTATCTTCAGGAGTAACCCTGGCATAAACTCCAATATTTTTAATATCATTTCTAAATTCTTCATCAGACATCTTCACCAGTTCAGAACCAGTTATAGCCTTTCGGCTATCATCCAATAAACCAATATCCCTAGCAATAGCCATAGCAGTAATCTTGTGATCACCAGTAATCATAACCGGAATAATCTCCGCAGATTTACAAATGCCAATAGCTTCCGACACCTCTGGTCTAGGAGGATCAATCATCCCAACAAGACCAACAAAAACTAAATCATTTTCTAATGATAAATCAACAACACCATCATAATCATTAATATTCTTATAACCAAAAGCCAAAACCCTCAAAGCCTTTTTGCCCATTTCCTCATTAACAGTCTCTATTTCCAACTTATCTGCTGAAGACAAGGAAAAAGAACCAAGCATATTATCAACAGCACCCTTAACAAATATTCTGTGACTATTTTCATCAAGTTCTATAACAACACTAGACTTCTTCCTAACAGAATCAAAAGGAATCTCACCAGCCCTTATCCTATCATTAATATCATCATTATTAATATGACCTTTATCTAAAAGATAAGCCAACAAAGCACTCTCAGTTGGATCACCCATCAAACCACCCTGCTCATTTAAAACCGAATCATTACAATGCAACATAGCATCAAACAATAAGTCCTCATCCTTACTAAATATCTCTTGAACAGTCATCTTATTTTGAGTCAAAGTACCAGTCTTATCAGAACATATTATTTGTGTGCTACCCAAAGTCTCAACAGCTGGCAATTTACGAATAATCGCACCCTTAGCAGCCAATTTGGACATTCCAAGAGCAAGCACAATAGTAATAACAGCAACCATACCCTCAGGTATTGCAGCTACAGCCAAAGATACAGAAATAAGAAAAGAATCAAGAAATTCTTTACCAGAAATATAACCAATTATGAAAATTACAATTGCAATTAAAATAACCCCAATAGAAATATAATTTGATAGCTGATTTAACTTTTTCTGTAAGGGTGTCTTTTCCTTCTCAAAAGTATTTAAAGCCAAAGCTATAGAACCCATTTCTGTACTTAATCCAGTAGCCACTACTACACCAGTACCTCTACCATAAGTAACAGAAGTGCCCATGTATAACATATTATCCCTATCTGCTAAAACAGTAGACTCTGACATAACATCTACACTCTTTTCACTCGCCACAGATTCACCAGTCAAAGAAGACTCATCACTCTTTAAAGAAAATGACTCAAACAATCTAATATCAGCAGGAACAGAATCTCCAGCATTTAATAAAACCACATCACCCAATACCAATTCATGACTTAAAATCTTTTTAGGCGAGCCATTTCTTAACACCAAAGCATGTGGTGCAGCCATTTTCTTCAAGGCATTCAAAGCTTCCTCAGCCTTATATTCCTGAATAGTACCCAATATTGAATTAAGAACAACTACAAAAATAATTATTCCAGCATCTACCCACTCACCAAAGAAACCAGATATACCACCAGCTATAATCAAAATCCAAATCATGAAATCCGAAAACTGACTAAGAAAAATGTTCAACAAGCCTTTTTTCTTACCTTCAGGTAATTGATTTAATCCATATTTATCAAGCCTGATATTTGCTTCTTTTTTATCAAGACCTTCTCTTTTACTATCAACTATGTTAAAACATTCATCAATACTATAACTATAGAATTTATCCTTATCCATTGTTTTTCTCCCTAATAAAATTCACATAATAATAACTAATTAGCACTTTATTTAATTATACACAAAAAAGTACTCCCATAAAGGGAGTACTTAATAATTATTTACTTAAATTTTCAATAATTTTTTGAGGATTTAGTGGTATTGAATTAATTTCAACACCAAGTGCTACAGCTATAGCATTACGTATAGCAGGCGCAGGTGTACTAAGAGGTGGTTCACCTAAAGACTTATTACCAAAAGGTCCTGTTGGATCATTAGGTTCTACAAAAGCGACCTTTATATTTGGAATATCCATGCATGTAGGCATTTTATAGTCTAGCAAATTATTATTCAACGGCTTTCCTGTTTTAGAATCATATAACATTTCCTCACCAAGACCATAAGCAATACCCATTGCCATACCACCTTCTACTTGACCAGTTGCCAATAATGGATTTATAATCTTACCCGAATCGTGTACATTCATTATATCTAAAATTTCCACTTTTCCTGTTTTAAGATCAACCTCAACATTAGCTAAGGTTGCTGTTCCAGAATATGCAGTAGTATTACAAATTATAGATACATCTGAAGTTAAACAGTTTCCTTTATTCATATCATAGTAAGTTTTTAAAGAAAAATCTGCTAATGACTCTAAAATTTCACCAGATTTTTTCAAAACTATATTATTATCAATTAAATCCAAATCAATTTCATTATAAATTGGATAAAACAATATATATGAAAACAAAATCTTTTCCTTAAGTTCTTCACTAGCTTTTTTTACAGCCATTCCAGAAACATATGTTTGTCTAGAAGCAAAAGAACCAGGATCAAAAGGTGCAACATCAGTATCAGTTATTTTATCAGCATAAACTTTCTCGTAATCTATTCCAAGAACTTCTGCTACCATTTGAGCTAAAACCGTATCAGAACCTTGACCTATTTCTGTAGCTCCTATCATCATCTTTACAC
>JAGXHX010000064.1 GCA_024635955.1 Bacillota bacterium | reverse complement strand
CTGGTGCTGCTTCACCCTTAGCTACTAAGATAACTTTCATTGCCTCAATCCTGTAGTCATATCCTAATGTTCCAGCATTTGCTCCATTCTTGGCCCAACCCATCCAGCCAATACTTTGTACATGTACACTGTAATATACATCGTATTTTGCTGCTATTGGTCCTTCTAAACTTATATTGATTGTTTCTATTTTTTTATTAACTAAGCCACTTTCTGCTCCATTTACTTTCCATTCCTGCCATTCAGTGCCATCTATATTTGAACGATATTTTATACTGCTTCCAGCCATATCCCCTGTTGTCATATTAGTTCCAAGCTTTAACTTCCAGGCTTCTAATCTCAAGGACTTCCCTGTTGTTCCTGCAATTTCTCCATCACTTACCCATGGCAAATAACCTTTTCCTTCTACTTGACTACTATAAATAACACCTTTAATATCTTCTTTATATGCGCCTGCTGTAGTACCTGGTGCTGCTTCACCCTTAGCTACTAAGATAACTTTCATTGCCTCAATCCTGTAGTCATATCCTAATGTTCCAGCATTTGCTCCATTTTTAGCCCAGCCCATCCAGCCTATATTTTGCACATGCACACTGTAATAGACATCATATTTTGCAGCTATTGGTCCATCTAGACTTATATTAATAATCTCTACTCGTTTGTTAAGCTCTCCACTTTGTGTTCCATTAAGCTTCCAGTCCTGCCAGCCACTTCCTTCTATATTTGAACGATATTTTATGCTGCTACCAGTCAAAGTTCCCTCTGTCTTCTTTGTACCAAGTTTCAACATCCAGGCTTCCATTCTTAAAGACTTACCTGTGAGTCCTGCAATTTCTCCATCACTAACCCATGGCAAATAACCTTTTGTTTGCACGTAGTTACGATAAATTACACCATCGTTGTTTAAATCGACCATTGCTCCAACAGGCTTACTAACAATAATCGGTAATATCAATATTCCAATTAGTACTATCAATCTGTAGATTATTTTCTTATTTTTCATCAAACTTTTCCCCCAAATTATATGCAAAAAATATATCTCCTAAAATCTATTATATACAGTCATTGTAATACTAAATAAAAAAATTGTCAAAATTATTAATAATTTTGACAACTTAATCTTTATCAAATTTAATTCACAACTTTTTCTCTGTCGGCTAATAGTAGAAAACAACCTATAGCCATAATAAATCCTACCACAATAAAAGAATTAGCATACCCGACAGCAAGAGCAACCCAGCCAAAAATAAAGTTGCCAATCGCGTTCCCTCCATCAATTGAACTTTCCTGAATTGCAAAGGATGTGGCTTTCAATTTTTTAGTAGTAAAACTATTAACCCCGGTTACAGCACATATTACAGAACTGTTATTTCCTAGACCAAATAATATAGCAACACCTACTAAAGCGATATTGCCGAACCAACTTATTGAAGCCATCCCTAACATACCAATAACTGCTACAGAAACAGACGGTATAATAATTTTTTTAATACTAAATTTATCAATCAGCCATCCTGCAGCCATTGAGGATATCATTCCTGATCCTGATAATAAAAATATAAAAACACTTGGTGACCAGGTATCCGATAATTTAAATATATAGTTAGCAGAATTGGCCATTACAGTACCATAACCTATAGCTAACGTTATAGTTAAATAGTAATATTTCCGCAATCTTCTATCACCAAGGAGCCCTTTATAATCTAGAAATAAACTACTACCTAAATTAGTTTTATGATATTTACAAGTTTCTGGTACTTGCAATAATAATATAAAGGCAATTACAGAAATAATAATATTGGCAATAAACATCGCATCATAACTTATTTTTATCATTGAAAGTGAAAATATTGGACCTACTAAAAAACCTAATCCTAATAGAGCTCTATAAATACCCATATTTGTTGCTAAATTATTTTCTTTAGACAAATCACTAATAACAGAACTTCCAGTAGACATATACAAGGCTAAACTAATTGCTTGAATAGCACGAGCAAATAAATGCCATAAAAAACTTGGTGCAAACCAAATCAAAACAGTACTTATTAAAAAAGTTATTGTACTAGTTAACATAGAAAATTTTCTACCTTTATTATCAGCCATCGGCCCAAGAAATATCCTTAAAATAATTGCTACAATACTATAGAAAGCTGTTGACATACCAACCTGTGCAACAGATGACCCTGTAGATACTAAATATACTGGTACTATAATATATGCCATAGACATATTTAACATCATAAAAAATGTTCCTGTCAAGAAAAATATAACCGTTCTGTTTTTAAAAAAGTCTCTCATTCCTATAGCTACCTTTCATCCAGCCTAATAAATTTAATCATCAAAATATTATATTATCTTACTGAGTCTTTGTCAATGAGTCCTTATTAAACCTATAGTCAGAGATTAATATTATTAAATAACTTAATCCTATAAGCAAACCGATTATTAAAAAACTATAACTATATCCTAAGCCAGTTACTAGAAATCCAAATATTAAATTGCCTACAACAAAACCTCCATCAAAAGCACAATCTTGAATTACAAAAGAAGTAGCTTTCAACTCTTTTCTAGTAGCTCTTTGAATACCTGTTATAGCACTTATTATAGTACTGTTTGTTCCTAATCCCAACGAAAATATAGCTATGAAGAGAGCATAATTACCAATCATCTCTACTAAGGACATAGACATAAAACCTGTAAATGCTAAAAATACCCCTGGTATAATCACTTTTTTTATACCAAACCTATCTATTAATCTACCACCAATAATAGAAGCTAACATCCCCATACCAGCTATTGATAATAAAAATAAACTAGGTGAAATGATTCCATCTAGACTATTTAAAAAAATTGCTGAGTTTGTATCTACAATTCCAAAACCGCTGGTTAAGGTAATTACCAAAAGATAGTATCTCAATAAACTATGGTTTTTCAGCAATTCTTTATAATTATCAAACAAACTGTTTTTTTGTTTTCCTTTTACTATAACACCTGTTTCTGAAATAAATGTTAACAAAATTAATGATAATAGTGCAATAGATATCATTCCTAAAAATAAAAACGTAGCACTTATTTTTATTAGTGTTAGACCGATGACTGGCCCCAATAAAAATCCGAAGCCCATAAAACCTCTATGTATACCTAAGAAACTTCCAAGAACTTTTTTATCAGCTATATCACTAACAACAGAACTTCCAGTTGACATATATAAAGCTAACCCAATAGCTTGAATTACTCTAGCCACCAAATGCAATTCAAATGAAGGTGCTATCCATATTAAAATCCAGGAAATAATTAATGACGAAGCACTCACTAATAATGTGAATTTTCTTCCTTTTTTATCTGATAATGGTCCTAAAAATATTCTTAATATTATAGCAGCGAAACTGTACACCGAAGTTGAAATACCTACCTGAGCCAAGGTAGCATTTTGACTAATTAAAAACACAGGTACAACAGAATATGACACTGAAATATTTATCATAAAGAATAGTGTTCCAAATAAAAAAAATAATACCTTTTTATTTTTCAAAAATTCTTTTGCACTATGAAATTTCATTCTAAATCTCCAATCAAAAAGAAGCCTTGTTTAGATTACACTAAACAAGGCTTCTTAGTATCCAACTATTATTTTATTTTATTCATTCCTTCTATAATATTTACAATTTTCTCATCTTGTATCAGTAGTTTCTTACTAACATCTAAATAATTTGAAATTGCTCTTATTTGTTCGTTCTGAATAATTAACTTTTCTTTTAAAGCTTTTATATACCCTGACATTGTATAGTCGTCAACACTTGCAGCAGTAATTTCTGTGACTCCCTGAGCTTGTGAATTTAAAAACTTGCTATGATCTATAGGTTTATCATTAAAAAAATCATCATGAGCGTTATCATCGTAAATATTTACATTTACTTCATCAGCCTCTTTTAAATCTTCAGCAGAATTTATTTCGTCCTGAAAAATCAAACCTTCTTAAAAATCACTTTCTACTTCAATCTCTGGTTCATCATCCGAATATTTTTCTTCAATATCTTCTTTATAATCTAGATCAATATTTGAAAAAAAATTTTCTTCTGGTTCTAAGTTTGTAATATCAGCTTTATCCTCAACATCATCAAAAAAAGAACCTTTAGTATTAAATGCATCAGCGAACAAGTCGATATCTTCATCATCATGTTTTTTCGATGTATTTTCTTCTACATTTGCAGTAACAGGTTTAACTGTTTCTGCAGCTTCCATAGCTTCAATATTTTCCTTGTTTAAGATTATTGTATTATTATCAGCATAGGTTACTGGTGTATTATCTTCAGGTTCTCTTGAAGTATGTTTTAATAATATACCTATCCCTTCTTCATTTATTTGTAAAACGCCTTCTAGGGATTTAAAATACTGTCTCAATTCAGGCTCTTGGGTAATCAATTTATAGACAGACAATTTACTTAGACCATACTTTTCTTCTAATTCATCTAACTTATACCACATATGACAACCTCCAATACATCTCTAAAATACAACTTAAGAATAGCATAAATAATCTATTATTTCAAACCAATTATTTTTTCTCTTTTGTCTCTGTAACAAGCATCTCAATAACCTCAGTTAATGGCATAGATCCTAAATCACCAACAGCTCTTTTTCTAACTGCTACATGACTATTTGCAGATTCATTATCACCAACAACGAAAGTATATGGCACTTTTTTCATCTGACTTTCTCTAATTCTATATCCAAGTTTTTCATTTCTACTATCCACATTAACTCTAATATCATATCTTTTCAATTCTGCTGCAACTTCATATGCATAATCATGGTGAACATCTGCAACCGGAATAATAGTTACTTGCAGTGGAGCCAACCACATCGGGAATGCTCCAGCATAATGTTCAATAAGAATACCAATAAATCTCTCAACAGAACCAAATATCGCTCTGTGAATCATTGCTGGTCTATGTTTCCCACCATCTTCACCAATATAGCTTAAATCAAACTTTTCAGGCATTTGGAAGTCTAATTGTATAGTACCACATTGCCATGTTCTACCAATTGAATCTTCAAGATGGAAATCAATTTTAGGTCCATAAAAGGCTCCATCACCTTCATTTAACTCATAATCTAATTTCAAATCTTCCAAGGCGTCTTTCAAGGCTTGTGTTGCTTGGTCCCACATTTCTACAGAACCCATTGCTTTTTCAGGTCTAGTTGAAAGTTCAACCTTATATTTAAAATCAAAAGTATTATAAACTTCATCAACCATCTCAATCACTTTTTTAATTTCATCTCTTATTTGATCATAAAGCATAAAAATATGAGCATCATCTTGAGTGAAAGCTCTTACTCTCATTAGGCCATGAAGCACTCCAGATTTCTCATGTCGATGGACTAAGCCCATTTCTGCATATCTTATAGGCAACTCTCTATAGCTGTGTTGATTATGTTTATATACTAACATACAACCTGGGCAATTCATTGGTTTTATAGCATAGTCCACATCATCAATTTTAGTAAAATACATGTTCTCTTTATAGTGATCCCAGTGACCTGATTGTTCCCATAGTTTTCGGTTTAATATTATAGGTGTTTTAATTTCTTCGTATTCCCATTTTGTATATAAACCACGCATAAAATCTTCAAGTTGATTTCTTAGAACCATTCCATTTGGTAAAAATATTGGGAATCCAGGTCCCTCTTCTTCTATAGTAAATAACTCAAGTTCTGCCCCAAGTTTTCTATGATCTCTTTTTTTAGCTTCTTCTAGTCTGTTTAAGTATGCTTCTAATTCCTTTTTATTAGCAAATGCTGTTGCATAAATTCGTTGAAGCATTTTATTTTTTTCGCTACCTCTCCAATAAGCTCCTGCCAAGGTCATTAACTTATAGGCTTTAAGATAGCCAGTTGAAGGCACATGAGGTCCTCTACACAAATCTATAAAACCACCTTGTTCGTAAATGCTTATTTCTTCTCCAGCTGGTAAATCTTGAATTAATTCAACCTTATATTTTTCACCTTTAGCATTAAAATATTCTAAAGCTTCTTCTCTTTTTAAGACCTTTCTTACAAATGGTGAATTCCTTTTGACTATCTCGCTAATTTTACCTTCTATTTTTTTTAAATCTTCAGGTGTGAATACATGTTCTGTATCAAAATCATAATAAAATCCATCTTTGATTACTGGTCCTATTCCAAATTTTACATCAGTAAAAAGTTCACCAACTGCTTCAGCCATAATGTGTGCACAACTGTGTCGGTATGTTTCTATACCTTCTGGACTATCTAAAGTGAATATTTCTACTATATCATTATCTTTTGCTTTTGTGCTTAAATCCACAAGTTTCCCATTAACTTTTCCTACTATAGCTTCTTTTTTCAATCTATGACTAATTTTACCAGCTATATCAAACAAGTTGCTATCAGCATCAACCTCTAATATTTTCCCATCATTTAATTTAATGTTCATTTCTTCCTCCTTAAATAAAAACGGTACTATCCTCACAAGAGACGATAGTACCGTGGTTCCACTCTATTTTTAAAAACTAATGTTTTTACTTTTACCCTTTAACGCAAGGCTACGTGTCCCCTACTTAATTCAGTTCCCTCTCCCAGGTGGTTTTCACTTGTTACTTTTAGGAAATTTCAGCATTTTTCCCTCTCTGTAAAAAATAATTCAAGATACTCGTCCTAGTCATCAATTTAATCAATACTTATATTAATTATCTTAAAATTTACTCAATTTGTCAATCATTATTTTAAAGATTCTACTAACTCATAAACTTCCTCTACATGCCCTTCAACTTTAACATTTCTCCATTCTTTTAGAATATCTCCTGATTCATCAAGAACATAGGTACTTCTTTCTAGACTCATATATTCTTTCCCATGAATTTTCTTAGGTTTAATAACTTCAAAACAAGCACACAATTTACTTTCCTTATCACTTAATAAAAGAACATTTAAATCTTGCTTTTCAATGAAATCCAAATGAGACTTAATACTGTCTCTACTTACTCCCACTAAAATAGTATTCAACTTCTCATAAGCCAACCTGGCTATTGTAAACTCCTTAGCTTCCTTTGTTCAACCTGGAGTATTATCTTTTGGATAAAAGAATAGCACAACTTTTTTACCAGAAAAATCTTTCAAACTATAATCCTTACCATCACTTGCCGGTAATACAATATTTACACAGTTCCTCATCTTTAATACCTCAATTAAATCTATTATTTTTTATAAATTATTTGTTTGTTTATTTTATCGTGACGACCTAGAGATTGTTCTGATTTAAAACGCTCCCCTGATTCGGACCCTTCTTTTTTAAAAAGTTTATAATCTTCAAAGAAAAACATCTCACTCAAAACATAATCAAAAAAGAAATAACGAAGTTGACTAGATGGTTGTTTTTTCATAGCAGCTCTTAAACTATCTGTACTAATAGCACAAATAGGTCCAGGCGGAAGTCCTTTATTAAGGTATGTATTATAGGGACTATTAATCTCGATGTCAGCAAATAAAAGATATGGACGCTGATAACCTAAAGCATATTCTACTGTGACACAACTTTGAAGTTTACTTCCACCTTGTATTCTATTTAAAAATACCTCGGAGATTTTATCATGATAATTTCCGTCAAGGCACTCAGCCTCTATAATTGAAGCTAGAACCAAATACTCTCTATCAGTAAGATTATTATAATCAGTGATGTTATTTTTCATTTGTTGTAAACGCTTTTCACTATCATTTAACCATATTACTAGTTGTTCCTTAAGTGTTCTGCCCTGAGGTATTTTGTAACTACCTGGAGAAATTAGTCCTTCCATTTTCCTCCAATCAGCCAGATCAGTAGGTAGCAACAAACTTTCTCCAGGTGATGAAAGCAGTTTTAAAACATCTTGTTTATCTATATTGAAGACAGATAAAATCTCAGGAATTATATCACGCATTAGCTGATCACCTTCTTGAACAGTTATTGTACCCATAGTTTCTACTTTATCTGTCTCTTTATTATTTATACCTATTGCTATTGCCACAATCATAAATAAGAATACTAATATCAATATTTTTGATTTAAATGAAAAGACTCTTTTTAATCCCATTGATTTCTCCTTGCATTTTTATCATCCTTCAATGATTACTCCTTTTAGACCTTGGGGATAGCACTTTCTATCCCATTTCTCATGATGTTCCAAAACATACAAGGCTATTCCAGAGAAATCATTTACCGAATTTAATATTCTATAAGCAATTCCAGGGTGTCTTTTAATCTCTGCATATTCCTTATCAGTTAGTTTTCCCCTTTTGTTCAATATCTTATCTTCAATTCCTATTTTTCCAATATCATGCATAAGACCTGCCAGTTTAATCATTTTTATTGATTTATATTTTGGAACTACTAATTTTTTTGTATATACTTACATAAAAGCATATATATACAAATTTCTTCTATTCAAGCAGTTCTAGCTTACTTATACTTATGATAGTACTCCTTTAGTGTCATATTTTCAAGACTTGAATGTAGATGATTTTAGTTGTAAAATGGCACAATAAAAACGTCTTAACCATCCATTATTGAATATATTATACCAAAGTAGTATTATCTTAGATGTAAGATAGACAAATTCTTAATTTAATTAATGAAAGACTTGAGGATAAATGAAATGACAATAGATACTTTCAAAATTGGAAATATATTTAAAAACTTTATAAAAATATCAAATATACCAAGATGTTCACATGAAGAAAAAAAAGTAGCAGACTACCTAGAGGACTTTGCCGTCAAACACATGTTTGAGTATAAAAGAGATAAATATGATAATGTGCTCATCAGCAAAAATACTAATAGTAAAGAAACAGTTGCCTTACAAGCACACCTAGATATGGTATGCATTAAAACAACTGATTCAAAACATGATTTTAAGGTTGAACCCTTGATTTTATCACTTGATAATAAAACAATCTCAGCAAAAGACACCACGTTAGGTGCAGATAACGGAATAGGCGTAGCTTACATGCTGACACTTTTAGAAGATCAAAACTATATAGGTCCAAATCTAGAATGTATATTTACTACTAATGAAGAAGATGGTATGACTGGTGCAAGAAATTTTGACATGTCTAAAATAAAAGCAGATAAACTTATAAATCTTGATAGTGAAGAAGAAGGAAAACTTTATGTTTCATCTGCAGGAGGAATTATTTGTAATTTATCCATCCCTATAACACATAAACTTAAAGAAGGTATTTCATATACCATTAATATAAACGGTTTAAAAGGAGGGCATTCGGGTCTGGAAATAAACAAAAATAGAGGTAATGCTATAAAATTTGCTGCAAGAATACTAAATTACCTCCAAGAGGAATCAATAAATTTTAGAATAGTAGATATTAATGGAGGACAAAAACATAATGCTATACCAGAGGAAGCCCAAATAAATTTAATTCTAAATAATGTTAATCAACATGAAGCACTTTCTGCAATAATAAATAATAGCCAAAATATATTCAGAAAAGAACTTCATCATTGCGAACCTAATGTAAAAGTAACTTTATTTAAAAACGAACTAAACAAAGTTTATGTTTATAGCAAAAGTACCACAATTGCATTGATTGGTGTTTTAAATTTATTACCAAATGGAGTTATAAAAAAGAGTGAAGATATTCCTGACTTAGTTGAAACCTCTACTAATATCGGTAAAATTTATACAGACTCAAAGTATATTATTATAAGCACCTCCATCAGAAGTTCAAAAATCGAGAGTATTACTTCTATAGTTGATATGTTTAACCAGTTGAAAATAGCATTTAATTTGCTTTTGGAAACTGAAAATTCATATCCTGGATGGTTTTATAACAAAGATTCTAAATTAAAGGAAATAGCAAAAGATGTATACAAAAATCTTTTCAACCAAGAACTTAAAGAAATAGCAATTCATGCTGGTTTAGAATGTGGATTTTTCGCAAATAAAAAAGCTGATTTAGATATAATCAGCTTTGGTCCTACTATTAAAAATATACATACAACTGAAGAATCAGTGAATATAGATTCCGTCAGAAATATATATTCATTACTAATAGAATTATTAAAAAAATTAAAATAAATCTTCTTCTTCAAGATATTGAGTAATTTTCTTCCTACTTCTATCAAGAGCATTGTAGACAGATTTTATTGGCATTTTAAGATCATTGCTAATTTCTTCAAAACTAGTCCCACTTAAATATTCAAAAAAAACCGTCCACTCTAAGGAGCTAAGTTTATCTTTTATTTCTTTTTCCATTTGATTAACTCGTTCTTTTCCTAAAACTATATCTTCAGGGCTAAATGCTATCTTTGTCCCTATTAAGTCATCCATAAATCTTGATGTTTCATCTTTTGGTGAGTCATTTAATGATATGGAATTATTTAAAGGTTGATTTTTAAATCTATTGGCAGTTCTGATTGCACTTATAACTTGTCTTTTAATACAAATATCAGCAAATCCTCTAAAAGTAGTGTTTTCATTTTTATTATAACTATGGATACCTTTATATAAGCCAATCATTCCTTCTTGTATCAAGTCATCCAAGTCTCCACCTTGGAGATAAAATCCATTAACCTTAGAGATGACAAATCTATGATACTTCATCAATATAAATTGTTCAGCATCTTTATCTTGATTCTGAGCTAATTCAACTAAAGTATCGTCATCTAAATTCAAATATCTTTTATCGAGAAAATTAAATACCATTAATTCACCTTTTGTTTAAAAATTTCATAAATTATGATTCCTGTAGCAACGCTAACATTCAGTGACCCAAGAGGTCCAACTTGAGGTATCATAACCAAACCATCACAGTTTTTCTTTACAAGCTGACTAATTCCACTACCTTCGCTACCTACAACTAGACATATATTTCCATTAAGTTTGGTTTTAAATATATCACTTCCGCCTTTCATATCAGCTCCGTATATCCAATAACCATCCTTTTTCAAAGTATCAATAGTGTAATTTATATTTTTGACCTTTATTATCGGCATATAGAATATTGCTCCAGCTGAAACTTTAAATACCGCACTAGTTACCCTAACACTTCTATCATCAGGTATGATAATAGCATTTACGCCTGCACATAAAGCAGTTCTAATTATAGCTCCAAGATTATGGGTATCTTCTAAATGATCTAATATAAGGATTAATCCATCTCCTTTAATTTTACTTGTCACCTCATCTAAATCTCTGTAGTTAAAATCAGCAATACTAGCTAAATAACCCTGACTAATTTCTCTAGCATCTCTTAGATCTTCTGGTATTTCTGAAATACTCACATAACTTTCTTTAGCAAGCTCTAATATTTCATTATCCACATTGTCCATATTCTCAGTATAAATATTATAAATTTTGTATTTGCTTTTTAAAGCTTCTATTATTGTTTGTTTTCCACCTATAAGTTCCATTATATCTCCTCTATATTTCTTCAAAAAAATCATTAGTTTCTATTATTTTTCCATATTTAGTTTCCGGAAAGTCCATATCATATCCAATATCTGCAAAAAGAGGTGCAAGTTTTCCCTTTAGATAAATTAGTAAGGGAATTGCTACTTCTTTTATCTGAGGATGGGCAGATTTACTACATCTCAAACTCAGAAAATTTCTTAATGATCTAATATTCATTGTAACAGCAATTTCGGTTTTTAAACTATTTGGCAATATACTTCTAGCTTCTTGAGGTGTAGCCCCAAGCTCCAATAAATGGAAATAATTCTTTTCTATCATTTCAATAGTATATTCCCATATTCTCTTCTTTTCATCATTGAAAAATATTGGTTCAATAACAGTGATTTCACTGCCGAACTTGTCCTTGCTATAATTACAGTATCTTGTAGATTCTTGACTATAACTAGCTATTCTATGTCTAACTAATTCATGACTGACTCCACGGTCTGTGATAAACAACATTGTTAATTTCTCATGTTCAAGTACAGATTCATGATTCTTCTCAATTATAGTTTTAAGCATGCCACTAGCATTAGTCTTATTAAATACATCTTCTGACTTATAACAAACTCTTCCATATCTTTCCAACTTCTTAAGTAATAAATCACTATTGAATTGTGGAATTAGAATTTTAGCCTTTTCTATTTTCAATTGACTCTCTCCCTTCAATGGTTATAATCATATAATCAACTAGTTCTTTTATTCTTACATTATCATGTTTTAAAAAAAGATATCCAAGCAAAGCTTCAACCCCCGTGCTCTTCCTATAATCTACCATTTCTACATTTTTAGGAATATTTTTCTTTGCATTGCGTCCTTTTTTTAATATAACCTGTTCTTCATCACTTAAAATTATTTGAATACTATCATATATCTTGCTTTGCGCTTTAGCGCTTACAAATTTAACTGCATATTTATGGAGCTGATCAATTTTAGTCTTGCCTATGCTTATCACATACTCTCTAATATATATTTCTAGTACAGCATCACCTAAATAAGCTAAGGCTAAAGATCCTACTTCTGTTTCCATGTGCTGCCTTCTTTTGTATCAATTAATTCAATATCTAATTTTGTCAGCTCGTTTCTGATTAAATCTCCATAAGCAAAATTCTTATCTTTTCTAGCCATGTTTCTTACATCTAAAAGAATATCCATAACTTTATTAAATATTACTGAATCATCCGAATTAGCTACATCTTCTTCAATTCTTTCAAAGGGCAAAACGGCTAAAATATTAACTAAGTACTTTTCAAATATACTATAAGCCTTTTTCACACCTTCTTCAGAATATTTATTTTCATTAATGGCTTTTGTAAGAACTTTACTGCCATCAAAAAAATAACTAAATGCCAAGGCTGTATTAAAGTCATCTTGCAAGGCTTTTTCGATTTTATCTTCAATTTGCTTGAATTCTTCAAATAATATATCCTCCTTATTTTCTTGACTGTCATCCAACATCTTTTCTAAATGAGAATATGCATTCATTAATTTAGTAAGAGCTTTTTCACTTTCAAGTAAAGCACCATCATTAAAATCAATCGGATTTCTGTAATGTGCAGATAAAATGAAATATCTAATAACCTCACCACTGAATTTTTCTAATATTTCTCTCACTAAAAAGAAATTACCCAATGATTTACTCATCTTCTCTTTATTTACGGTAATAAAACCATTATGCATCCAATAATTAACAAAGGGCTTGCCTGTATAAGCTTCAGATTGAGCGACTTCATTTTCATGATGTGGAAAAATCAAGTCTTGTCCCCCTCCGTGAATATCTAATGTTGGACTATTAGTATATTTCATACTCATGGTAGAACACTCTATATGCCATCCTGGTCTGCCATTTCCCCATGGACTCTCCCAGTTTATCTCTCCTTCTTTAGCAGCTTTCCATAAGGCAAAGTCTAAGGGACTTCTTTTTTTATCATCAATATCAACTCTAGCCCCAGATTTTAAATCATCAGTATTCTTTCCTGATAGTTTACCATAAGGTTTATAATTTTTAACATCGAAATACACATCACCATCTACTTCATAAGCAAAACTCTTACTAATTAGAGTGGAAATAAATTCAATTATTTCCGGAATATTTTCGCTAACCTTAGGATTAAAGGTTGCTTCACTAACCCTTAAGCTCTTTGCATCCTTTTTATATTCCTCAATATATTTTCCTGCTAATTCTAATGGTGGCATACCTTCTTCTTTACTTTTATTAATTATTTTATCGTCTACATCAGTAAAGTTCTGAACGTAATTAACTTTATATCCAAGAGAAACCAGATACTTTCTGAAAGCATCAAAAACTACCATTGGTCTAGCATTACCAATATGTATCAAGTTATATGTAGTAGGACCACAAACATACATATTGACAATACCCTTATTTATTGAATTAAACTGTTCTTTTTTTCTACTTGCTGTATTATATATTTTCATTACAGTTTCCTTTCTTCAAGCAATACTACAACTTGACTTTTTATACCTTCTAAATTACCTGTAAAGCCAAGATATTCTTCAGTAGTTGCTTTAACACTAACTTGATCTATATTTATATCTAAAATATTACTTATATTAAGAATCATTTCAGGAATGTAATTCTTTAGTTTGGGTTTTTGAGCAATGATAATTGAATCAATGTTTACTATCTCGAAGTTTTTCGCTTTAATAATATCATTAACTTCATTTAACAGCTTCATACTATCTGCATCTTTATATTTCAATGCATCATCAGGGAAATATTTTCCAATATCTCCAAGTGACAAGGCACCTAACATAGCATCCATTAATGCATGTACTAAAACATCAGCATCAGAGTGACCAATAAGTCCAAGTTCAAATGGTATATTAACTCCTCCTAGAATTAGCGGCCTTCCACTTACTAGTTTATGAACATCATAACCTATACCTATTCTCATTAATTCTCCCCCAATAATAGTTTAAATATTTTCAAATCATACATATCTGTAATTTTAAAATTTTCTTCTTCACCAATTACTACACCAACAGAATTCCCATTAATTTCTAAAATACTAGAATCGTCTGTTAAATTATTAGTTTTATCTTTACTATTTTCTATAGCTTCAAGGTAAGCTCTAACCTTAACCAATTGTGGTGTTCCAATTCTTCTCACATTAGCTCTTACAAGTGTAGATTCTATCTTGTCATCAGCAACTACTTTAATTGTATCTTTTATTATTAACGCCGGTACAACAGCATCAAACTTACTATCGCATATTTTAGAATACAACCTGTTTATCATCTGAATGCTAACAAATGGTCTAACACTATCATGAATAGCTACTATATTATCGTTTTTTTCTAAGGCTTTCAGTCCGTTTATGACTGAATCTATTCGTTCTTTGCCTCCAGAAACATACTTAATATTAGCATTTAATTGATTCAAGAATTTTTTAAGATACTCAAGATAAATTAAATCTATAACTATTATAAAACGCTTAACTCCTGCTTTTAATAAGTTAGAAATAGTATAGTAAATTATTGGTTTGCCATTAATTTCAATATATTGCTTTGGTAAATCGGCACCCATTCGCAACCCTTTACCACCAGCGACAATAATGTAAGGAATATCCATTAATTTTCTCCTTTAATTTTAGCGAATATCAACCTTCCAGCAGAAGTTTGCATAACGCTTGTAACCATCAGGAATACATCATAACCAACCTTGTCTTCTCCATTTTCTATAATAACCATGGTGCCATCATCTAAATATCCAACACCTTGTTTATTCTCTTTGCCTTTTTTAAGAATGTTCAAATAGAATTCTTCACCAGGTATAAGAATTGGTTTTAGCGAATTAGCCAGTTCATTAATATTAAGAACCTTGACGCCCTGCACTCCAGCAACTTTATTAAGATTAAAGTCATTAGTTAATAATTTGCCACCTTTTAGTTTAACAAGTCTAACCAATTTAGAATCAACCTCAGCTATTTCATTTATTGTTATATCCTCAGTTTTCGGTATTAATATTTTAACAAAACCTTCACCTTGCATTTTTTTAATAGTATCTAAACCTTGTCTACCCTTAACTCTCTTAAGATCATCAGCTGAATCTGATAGTCTTTGTAATTCGTCAATAACAAAATCTGGAATTATCAAAGTACCATCTATAAATCCTGTTTTAACTAGATCGGCTATTCTTCCATCAATAATTACACTAGTATCAACAAATTTGATATTGGCATTGTCTTCTTTCTTTCCTTTGCCTATAAACGCTAGAATTTCATCTTTTCTTTTAATAGATTCAATCCAACCAACCACACCCAATATAATACTAATAAGAACTAAGAGATAATTTCCTACTATGGGAATCTTTATAAAAATAAATTCCATCACCCAGGCAATTCTCAAGCCTATAATAACGCCTATTATCCCTATTATGCCCTCAGCCAGAGTGTAACTTGACATAAATTTCATTAAACCTTTAATTAATCTAATAATCAAATATATTAGGACTATAGCAACAATGATATTTATAGCAATTATTATAATAATATTTAAAATAGAAAATTGCATTGTAAAAATATTGCTTAAATATTCATCGTAGATATATACCGTCAATAGCCACAAAGATACTGCCAGTGTCATCGTAGCTAAAGCTATCATGACCTTTAGTATTAAATTATTATTTTTCATTATTACCTCCTTTATTATTACTTAGAAAAATGTTAACAGCTTCCATAATATTGCTTACTTCTATAATTTCTATCTTTATATTTGATTTTTTAAGTCCTTTAGTTTTCGGAATAATAATTTTTTCAAAACCAAGTTTTTCACTTTCCTTGATTCTTTGTTCTAGTCCAGATACTGCTCTTATCTCACCGGTTAACCCAATTTCACCCACAACTAATACATTTTTATTGATTGGTATATTATATATACTGGATATCAGAGATATTACAACTCCTAGATCTATTCCTCTATCTTCAATTTTCAAGCCTCCCACAATATTAAAATAAATATCCTTTTTCCCCATTGAGAGATTCATTTTTTTTTCTAATACAGCTATAATTAATAAAATTCTATTTAATTCAATACCTGTTGATAATCTTCTTGGAACAGGAAAACTGCTATCGACTGTTAATGCTTGAATTTCAAGAAGTAAAGTTCTAGTTCCTTCTATAACTGGAACAATAATTGAACCAGGTACAACTTCTGACATATGAGTTAAAAAGTATTTACTAGGATTTATAACTTCAACTAGACCCTCTTCACCCATTTCAAACACTCCAATTTCTTGTGTGCTGCCAAATCTATTTTTAGCACTTCTTAGTATTCTATAACTATGATCTTTTTCACCCTCAAGGTATAAGACTGTATCAACCATATGTTCAAGAACTTTAGGTCCGGCTATATTCCCAGATTTTGTTACATGACCTACTATTAAAACTGAACGTCCTTGACCTTTGGCAATTTTCATTAAAGCAAGTGTCGCTTCTCTTACTTGACCAACACTTCCAGGAGCGCCAGTCATATCATTTAGATATACAGTTTGTATTGAGTCAATTATTATATATAGGGGGTCCACTTCATCTATAGAAGCAAAAATGTCTTCCATATTGTTTTCAGCTAAAATATAAATATTTTCCTTTGGTAAACCTAATCTTTCCACTCTCATTTTTATCTGTCGTGCAGATTCTTCCCCTGATACATACAAGACTCTATTTTTAGAACCTAAAGACGATGCCAGTTGCATCAAAAGTGTTGATTTACCAATACCTGGATCACCAGCAATTAAGGTAAGTGAACCTATTACTAAACCTCCACCTAATACTCTGTCAACTTCATCATTTTTTGTTTTAACTCTTCTAAATTCTTCAATCAAGACATCTTTTAGCAAAGTTGCCTTAGGATATTCAACAGCTTTTATACTATGTTTTTTTTTATCAGCTACCTCATCATGAATAATTTCTTCAACGTAAGTATTCCAGCCAAAACAAACCGGGCATTTACCTAACCATTTTTGTGACTGATTGCCACACTCATTACAGACAAAATGTGTCTTTGTTTTCATTATTACCTCATCAATATGTCGTTAATTAAATTCTTCAGTTCTTCCATATCATCACATGTATTAATTAAGTTTCTAAAATAAGCTCCATTTCTGATTCCTTTTAAATACCAGCCAAGATGTTTACGCATCTCTCTTATTGCTAAATATTCACCTTTGTCTTCAACGGCATAATCAAGCTGTCTTAATG
The DNA here is from genome assembly GCA_024635955.1 of Bacillota bacterium. Lineage (GTDB taxonomy): Bacteria > Bacillota > TC1 > TC1 > TC1 > WTXA01. The sequence goes on along the minus strand of JAGXHX010000064.1, from coordinate 3,745 downwards.
CTACCGATATTTTTTCTTCATTACTTATAGATATAATTTCACCCTTATTAAAATACTCGATTATTTCCTTAAACAAAAAGGGATTTCCTAAAAATCCTCGACCAACTAGAATACCATCACACCCAGTTTCATTCAGGATTTTTTCTGCACTATATGGATCATTTACATCTCCATTACCAATCACAGGTATTTTAACACTATCTTTTACCATCTTTATATAATCCCAATCAGCTTTCCCACTATAATATTGTTCTCTAAATCTACCATGAATGAATATGGCTTTTACACCAATATTTTCAGCCTCTTTTATTATTGGCATTGCATCAAAATATCCTTCGTCAAAACCTTTTCTGATTTTTAAAGTTACCGGTACGGAAACACTATTAACTAAATTTTCCAATATTTTTATTGCACCAACAGGGTCTTTTAATAAGCCTGAACCTTCGTTGTTTTTTACAATTTTGGGAGCAGGACAACCAATATTGAAATCTATTAGATCAGCGCCAATGCTTTCTAAATATTTTGCACTTTGATTTATTTCATTTATATTACCACCAAAAATCTGCATGCCAATAGGATTAACTTCTCCACTTACATCTACAATTTTTTTGCTTTTCCGACTATCATATATAAGTGCTTTTGCACTGACCATTTCAGTAAATACTAAAGGCACATCATTTTCTTTAAGTATTTTTCTATATGCTTTATCACTAACACCAGCTAAGGGTGCTGCAATGATGGGATTTCTAATTACTATATTTCCTATTTTAAGTGGTTTCATTTCTATTCTTATCATATATTATTTTTAATCCTTCTAGTGTTAAATTTATGTCTGCATAATGAATTTCTTTTTTCAGGTATTCATCAAAGTATCTGGATATACCTCCAGTTAAAATTACAATTAAATCATTACCATAAGTTTCTTTAATTAAAGCAATATAACTTTTGATAGAACAAGCATAAGAATAAAATAGTCCACTCGCTATGGAATCAACCGAGTTTTTTCCAATAGGATTTTTTGGCATTTTCAAACCCACATCTGGAAGTTGTGCGGTTTTTTGAAATAGGCCTTCACTTCCGATCTGGAAACCTGGTGCTATTGCAACTCCAATAAATTCTCCAGTTTCAGTAATTACTGAGTATTTTGTTGCTGTACCACAGTTGATTATCAAAAGATTCTTTTTATATTTAATATGACCTGCTAATGCGTCTGCTATTAAATCTGCCCCAACTTCTTTGGGATTATCTACTTTTAGTTTTATTCCCATTTTTATACCTGGCTCTATTATTATCGGTTTAATATTAAAATAACCTTGCAAGCTTTCAGTCAGTGCATTATTTATACTAGGTACGACAGATGCAATTGAAGCACCTTCAATTGCTGTTTTATCTATATTATTAAGATTAAGAATGCTGATAAGAAACAATGCGAACTCATCCTTTGTTTTAATCTTTTTTGTTTCAATTGTAAATGTTTTTTCTATATTTTCACCATTATGTAAACCTATAGTTATTATGCTGTTGCCAACATCTATTAATAGTATCATATTTATGCCCCTTTTTTTATAACTCTATTTAAAACTGGTAGTATAGTAGCAGATATAATTGTTCCTACAATTAATTCTATCGGGAAATTAACTGCTAGTATAGGTAACAATGCACTTAAGGGATATAAATTAAATAATAGTATCAAGCCAATAACACCAATTGTATTGATTACTGTTCCAATAAATCCTGCCATTGCGCTAGCCATATAAATATTTTTTTTTGCTAATATTTTGAATACATATGCGCTTAAAATACCAACTAGTATTCTTGGTAGAAATATAATCACTATATTATAACCAACACTTGCCCCAAAATAGTAGAAGCTAGAAGCTCCAAAAATTAATCCTGTAAATCCTCCTACAATAGGACCACCTAAAGCGCCGGCAATTATTGTCGGTATATGCATTATGGTCATTGCCCCTGAAATATTAGGAACTGAAAAAAAGCCTATACCTGTTGCGGCCATGACCCCTGTTAAGGCTGATAATATTCCAACTAAAGTGATTTGTTTGGTAGAAATCTTCATGATTTTCTCCTTTTTAAATTCATTTTAAAAGTACAAGTTCAAAGAATCTTGTCCACTAGTAATTATACCCTATATTTGGCTTTTTTTCCATTAATAAACATCTAAATAACAAAGAGAACTGCGTTGCAGTTCTCTTTGTTATTTATTCTTTTATTGGCATCCTATATTTACCATTCCAAATTATTTCTCCGTAATTCACTGGATCCGTATCACCTTCAGTATTAAAGAATAAAACAACAGAATTTTCATCTAGACCTAAAACTTCTCTTACTTCTTCTAAATCTTCAAGTCCCATTATAATTGAGAAAGCCCCTATTCCAGCCGCCCCGGACTCACCAGAAACAATCTTAGGATCTCTTTTTAAGGGATTTGCAAATATCCTTACTCCTCTAGCAGCAACAGCATCATCACAAGTTAAATACATTTCCGAAAAATCTCTAATAATTGGCCAAGCCAACGGACTAGGAATACCACAAGCCAACCCAACCATTATAGTTTTTAAATCACCTTCAACATTATGTGGTTTTCCATCGTTAATTTCTGCAGATGTAAAAATACAATTAGCTGCATTAGGTTCAACAATAATAGCTTTCGGTAATTTATCTTTATAGACATTTGCAAACAAACCAAGTATAGCAGCTGCCATACCACCAACACCGGCTTGTAAAAATACGTGTGTAGGACTCTCATATCCCTGTAGAGCCATCTGATCAATAACTTCCATACCCATAGTCGTATAGCCTTGCATAATCCAAGTAGGTATATCAGTATAGCCTTCCCATGATGTATCTTGAACCATGTATCCGCCAATTTCCTTAGCTTTTTTTATTGCAATTTGTACGGTTTCATCATAATTCACATCTGTTACAATTGCTTCTGCACCAGTTTCTCTTATTGCTTCAACTCTTCTTTTAGCAGAATTCATTGGTAAATAAACAATAGCTTTTTGACCTAATTGGTTAGCAGCCCAGGATATACCTCTGCCATGATTTCCATCAGTGGCAGTTATAAATGGTATGTTTCCTATCTCCTCCGCTGCATGTTTTTTAATATAATTGAAATCTACTTCCTCTATATCTTTTCCCATTTTTTTACAAATCAATTTTGCTATAGCATAAGTTCCACCAAGTACCTTAAATGCATTAAGATCAAATCTATTAGATTCATCTTTCACAAAGATTTTTTTTACGCCAAGTGCCTTTGAAAGATTATCTAAACTATAGAGAGGAGTTGATTGATAGTTATCAAAAGACATATGAAAATGACGAGCTTTTTTTGTTTCTTTTTTTGAAAACATCTTTGGTAAGTCTTCTTTTTTAAACATTCTTTTCTTTCTGTCGTTTAATAAAAGTCTTATCATATCTGTTTGAGAACTTTGTTTCATAACGTACCCCCTTTTTAATTAACAAACTAGCTTAATTATAACAAAAAAAAAAGACAAAATACACTTTAAAAAGTAATATCAAGTCTTATTATAAGTTTATTTATAATATTTTATGTTATATAGAATAAATTAATAGATAAAATAATAAAAAAGCTGGCAACGTCCTACTCTCCCAGGACCTACATCCAAGTACCATCGGCGCTGAAGAGCTTAACTTCTGTGTTCGGTATGGGAACAGGTGTATCCTCTTCGCTATCGTCACCAGCTATTTTAACATATTTATTTAG
>JAGXHX010000063.1 GCA_024635955.1 Bacillota bacterium | reverse complement strand
TTGGCTGTTATTGGTGGTACTGTTATTGATAAATCGAAGATGGAAAAGTATGTTGAGGGTTTTGTTTATAATAATGGTCCTAAGGTGGATTTGGTTGAGACTAAGACGTCTTGGAAGGATAGGTTGATTTTTGGTAAAGAGCAGGTTGTTGATATTGTAAAGAGGGTTTGGTTATATATATTGATTGGTGTTGGTATTGGGGCTGCTATTCATAATTGGATTCCTCAAGAGTGGATATTGGCTGTACTTGGTCAGGATAAGTGGTATTCTGTCTTGGTTGCTGGGGTTGTTGGTATTCCTATGTATGCTGATATTTTTGGTACTTTGCCTATTGCTGAGGCTTTGGTTGTTAAGGGTGTAGGTATTGGTACTGTGTTGGCGTTTATGATGGGTGTTACTGCTCTTAGTCTTCCTTCTATGGTATTGTTGAAGAAGGTTGTTAAGACTCCCCTTCTAATTATGTTTTTTGGTATTGTTGCCGTAGGTATATTCCTGATTGGTTATTTGTTTAATGGTTTTGCCTTTTTGTTTGTTTAAATAATGATTAAAATAAATTAGAGTTTGTATTGGAGGATATAATAATGGTTATTAAGATATTAGGTACTGGTTGTAAAAAATGCGTTACTACACAAAGTAATGTGAATATTGCATTGAAGGAGCTTGACATGGAGGCAGAGGTTATTAAGGTTGAGGATCTTCCTACTATTATGGCTTATGGGGTTATGAGTACTCCTGGGTTGGTTGTTGATGAGAAGGTTGTCTTTATGGGTAAGGTTCCTAGTATTGCTGAAATTAAGGATATTTTGAAAGTATAAAGGATTGGGTGAAGTTTATTATCTAAATAATTAGGATAAAAGGGGATAGGGCTTATGGATAAGAAGAAAATTATACTAATACTTGGATTTGCAGGGTTTGTGGCAATGGCTGATAATTGGGTGGTTGCACCTATTCTGCCTTCAATTGCGCAAAATTTGAATGTTAATGTTGCATCGGCGGCGATTATTATTACTGCATATATGATACCTTTTGGGTTGTTTCAAATTCTGTATGGTTTTCTTGCAGAGCGTTTTGGTAAGAGGCAGGTTATTACTTTTTCAATTTCTATGTTTACCATTGCTACTGGTCTTTGTGCCATAGCAGTAGGTATTCCGGATTTAACTGTGTATAGGGCAATTACAGGAATGTTTGCTGCTGCCATAATGCCGGTTTCTCTTGCACTTATTGGAGATATTTTTCCTATGGAGGAAAGACAAGCTGCTATAGGTTCTTTTATGGGTATATCTTTTCTTGGACAGGGACTTAGTATGGCAATTGGTGGATCAATTGCATATTTTCTAAATTGGAGGGGAGTATTTGCTGTTTATGCAATACTTGCGGTTATTTCTTCAATATTATTGTTTACTATTGGTAAAAATATACCATCTACTAAGAATAAGGAAACTAAGATGCTTCCGTCTTATATAAGGATATTGAAGAATCCTTCTAGTGTTATTATTTATACTTTAATTTTATTTGAGGGTATATTCATAATAGGTTCTTTTTCATTTCTCGGAGGGTTTATTAAAAAATATTTGATCTAAATTATTTTCAAATAGGAATGGTAATGACCGCCTTTGGAATAATGGCTCTGTTAGCAGGTAGAGTATCAGGGAAAATATCAGCTAAGATAGGGAACAAAAAAACAGCTATTATAGGTTTTAGTTTTGCGTTTCTGGCTGATTTATTGCTATTCACTATGGGAGGTTCTCTAATGGTAGTAATTGTTGCTGTGGGATTCATGGGTTTTGGATTTATGCTTGCTCATTCAACTTTACTAACTATAGCTACAGAGTTTGCAGTAAAAGCAAGGGGTATTGCAATGGCCCTTGTGGCTTTCAGCTTCATGGTTGGTGGAGGAATTGGAACTGCCATTGGTGGAAGAATTGTTATAGCATATAGTTTTGAAAGGTTGTTTACGATCTATGGAGTTGGACTTTTCATTTTAATAATTTTTGCAATACTAATTAAGAAGAGTTTTGGTGAAAGGTTGGTTTTAAGAAAATGATTTAATCTTTTCAATCTTTAGTGTTGTTGGAGTTGATATATTATTGGTTATTTATTTATTGATTTATGGTAAAGTAGGTATATACATGAATAGGTTTAAATATTGATAAATAATATATGGGTGAAAATAAAAAAAGTTTGTATTGGAGGTTATTGTTTTGATTATTAAGATATTAGGTACTGGTTGTAAGAAGTGTACTACTGTTTATAATAATGTGAATACTGCATTGAAGGAGCTTGACATGGAAGCTGAGGTTATTAAGGTTGAGGATCTTCCTTCTATTATGGCTTATGGGGTTATTAGTACTCCTGGGGTTGTTATTGATGAGAAGGTTTTCTTTATGGGTAAGGTTCCTAGTATTGCAGAGATTAAGCAAGTTTTGGAAGTGTAGTTAGATTAGTATATGTATTTATGAAGATCCTGGTTTGTACCAGGGTCTTTTATTTTAGAGACTAATTATATTCTCTAAGTAAGTTTAAGATACTACCTTTTTTACATTGCGTAAATTATCTATTATTATTTTGTATAGAATTTGTTATACTTATTATTGATTAGGAGCTGGTGAATTATGGTTAATATTATTGAAGAATTGTCACAATCGATAGCAACAAGTTTTATAAATTTCAATTTAGAATCCTTAGAAGATTATAGACCAAAACTTTTAGTTAATAATTATAAAAAGGGATCTAAAGTAATTAATTATTTAATCAAGGAACTAGAGAACTGTGAAGAATTTTATTTTTCTATAGCATTTATAACTAATAGTGGTTTAAATATATTATTGAATATTTTAAAAGAATTAGAAGATAAAGGCATAAAAGGTAAGATTATAACTACAAACTATCTTAATTTTAACGAACCTAAAGCATTAAGAAGATTATTAGATTTTAAAAATATAGAAGTAAAAGTTTTCGATTCTGGGAATTTTCATGCTAAAGGTTATATTTTTAAACATAAAGATTTATATACATTGATAATAGGTAGTTCAAATCTGACTCAAGAAGCATTAACAAAAAATGAAGAATGGAATTTGAAAGTAACATCATTAGTTGATGGTGAATTATTAGTCGAGACTTTAAATGAATATAATGAGATTTGGGAGAAGGCTTCAATTTTAAATAATGATTGGATAAATGAATATGAAAAACATTATAATAAAATTGTTCAATACAAGATAAAAGAATATGCAAATATTATTGAGACAATAGATATACAGCCAAATCTAATGCAAATAGAAGCTTTACAAAGTCTTATAGAATTAAGAAGTCATGAAGTCTCTAAAGGTTTGCTGATTTCAGCTACAGGTACAGGAAAAACATATTTATCAGCATTTGACGTTAAAGCTTTTAATCCGAAAAGATTGCTTTTTATCGTTCATAGAGAACAGATTGCTAAGAATGCAATGAATAGTTTTAAAAACATATTTGGTAATTTAAGGAGCATGGGAATTCTATCAGGTAATTCAAAAAGTTTTGATTCTGATTTTGTGTTTTCTACAATGCAAACATTATCAAAAGATCATATTCTACATAAATTTTCTAAAAATCAATTTGACTATATCATTATTGATGAAGTACATCGAGCTGGTGCTGAAAGTTACAGGAAAATAATTGATTACTTTGATCCAGAATTTTTGCTAGGTATGACAGCAACACCTGATAGAAATGATGATTTTAATATTTATCAATTATTTGATTATAATATTGCTTATGAAATTAGATTGCAAAAAGCATTAGAAGAGGATATGTTATGTCCTTTCCATTATTTTGGTGTTTCAGAAATTACAGTTGATGGTAATGTATTAGATGATAATACAAATTTTAGTAAATTAATTTCATTTGAAAGAGTTAAAAATATTGTAGAAAAGATTAATTATTATGGCTATTCTGGTTCTAGAGTAAAAGGATTAGTCTTTTGTAGTAAAAATGAAGAAGCAAAAGATTTATCTGACATTTTTAATAAACAGGGTTTTAATACTCTTGCATTGTCAGGCTCAAATTCTCAAGAAGAAAGAGAGTATGCAATTAGTAGACTAGAACAAGACAAACTAGAAAATAAATTAGATTATATATTTACTGTTGATATTTTTAATGAAGGAGTAGATATTCCTAAAATTAATCAAATAATTATGTTAAGACCGACTGAATCGTCAGTAATATTTATACAACAACTTGGAAGAGGATTAAGAAAAAACTTTGAGAAAGAATTTTTAGTTATAATTGATTTCATTGGAAATTATCAAAAAAATTTTCTGATTCCAGTGGCACTTTCTGGTGATAGAACATTTAATAAGGATACGATCAGAAGGTTTGTTATGGAAGGTAATTCTGTTATTCCAGGTTCTTCCACCATTATGTTTGATAAAATATCTCAAAAAAGGATATTTGAATCTATTAATAATACTAATTTTTCTACATTGAAATTATTAAAGGAAGAGTATACAACGTTAAAAATTAAATTAAATAAAATACCTAGTTTAGTAAATTTTTATCAATATGGCTCTATAGATCCTCAATTAATAATTAGTAATTCAAAAAGTTATTATAATTTTCTAAAAAAGATTGATAAAGATTATGATATAAATTTAAACCAAAAGCAACAGAAGATATTAGAGTTTATTTCATCAGAATTATCTAATGGTAAAAGGTTACATGAAATTATTATTATAAATGAATTATTATATAATGATAAAATCAGTGGTGAAGAAATTAATAGAATTTTGAAAGAATATAATATTATTCAAGATGAAAAAGGATTATTATCTTCAGTCAATATTTTGAACGGTAAGTTTTTTACCAAGGTTGATTTAAAAAAATATTATAATGTTGATTTATTAAATTATAATAATGGAATAATAAAAAGGTCAGAATTATTTGAAAATTGTATAAATTTAGTTTTTATTAAAATTATTGAAGATTTACTAGAATATTCAAAGATGGAATACATAGACAACTATTCAACCAGATACTATGAAACCAATTTATCTTTATATGAAAAATATTCAAGAAAAGATGTTTGTAAATTATTAAATTGGGATAAAGATGAAAGTTCAGTTGTTTATGGATATAAAATAAAACATGATACTTGTCCAATATTTGTAACCTATGAAAAAGATCATAGTATTGATGAGAGCATTAAATATGAAGATGAATTTATTGATCGTAATATTTTTAGTTGGATGTCTAAAAATAATAGGACTTTGCAGTCTCCAGATGTTAAACAGATCTTAAATTATAAAGAAAATAATATTAAGATAGATTTATTTATTAAAAAAGCAGATGGTGAAGGAACTGATTTCTATTATCTTGGTATTTTAGAACCTATTCATCATAAACAGATTACTATTAAGAATAATAAGAATGAGATATTACCTATTGTTAATATTAAATTTAAATTAAAAAATACTGTTAGAGAAGACATATATGATTATTTAACAAAATAAAAATAGTTAACTTCATTAGTGAAGTTAACTATTTTTCATTAATATTAATAATTTTTCAAGAATTTCAATATCAGCTGGAAGCCATTCAACAGAATACAGATTACTATAATCCAACCATTTTGCATCATTATGTTCATTTAAAATGAAATCATTATTTTTAAGGGTACATAAATAACAATGCATAATTAAATGAAAATTTGGATAATCATATTCAACTGTAGTTATAAATTTTTTAATGTTAATGTCAGCTTCTAATTCCTCTTGTATTTCTCTTTTAAGTGCTTCTACTTGAGATTCACCACTTTCGATTTTTCCACCAGGGAATTCCCACATATCTTTAAATTCACCATAACCTCTTTTTGTAGCTAAGATTTTATCCTCAAATTTTATAACGGCTGCAACAACTTCAATTTTTTTCATATTCAATACACCTCTAAAAAATTATAACATAAATCCATAATATATAAATCGATAAAAAATTTCCTCAAAAATATATTGTTTAGCACTACCCATATTAAAAAATAATGATATAATAGTTTTAATGCTGCGGAACAATAAGATGTATTATTAAGCAAAAGGAACAATGTGATTATTAAATTGGTATCAATAAGAAATTAATTATATAAAAGACAAGAGATAACGAAAGCTCAGAAACAAGGAGGATGACAGATGAAAACATACTCAACTGACAAAATCAGAAACTTAGCTCTAGTAGGCCACAGTGGATGTGGCAAAACAACACTTATCGAGAACCTACTATTTAGAACAGGAGTTACAAGTAGATTAGGTAAGGTAGAAGAAGGAAACACAGTATCAGACTTTGACAAAGAAGAAATTGCCAGAAAAGTATCCATCAGACTATCAATAGTACCAATCGAATGGAAAGATACCAAAATTAATTTAATAGACACACCGGGCTACTTTGACTTCGCAGGAGAAGTATACAGCGCACTAAGAGCAAGCGAAGCAGCACTTGTAGTAATAGACGCCTCATCAGGCATCGAAGTAGGAACAGAAAAAGTCTTATCATACACACACGACATAGAACTACCAAGAATAATCTTCGCCAACAAAATGGACAAAGAAAACGTAAACCTCCATAAACTTGTTGGAGAATTAAGAGATAAATACGGTAAAATCATAGTACCCTTCACTCTACCAATAGGAGAAGGATCAAGTTTTAACGGAATAGTAGACGTACTAAATAAAGTTGCCTACGACAACTCAACAGGAGAAAGAAAAGAAATACCAATACCCGAAGACATGATAGCTGAAGTAGATGAGCTATTTGAAGAAATAACCGAAATAGTAGCTGACACAGATGATGGACTAATGGAAAAATTCTTCTCAGGAGAAGTATTTAACCATGATGAGTTTTTAAAAGGTGTTAATAGGGCACTATTAAACGGTACAGTAGTACCACTATTAGTAGGAAGTACAACAAAAGGAATAGGCATAGACCTACTATTAGATTTAATAATAGACTATATGCCAGCACCAAACTACGAAGGAGCAAAATACGGATTCAGACATGATATGGAAGAAGACAGAGAAGTAGACGTAAACCAACCATACTGTGCAGTAGTCTTTAAGACAATAGTCGACCCATTCGTTGGGAAAATATCAATATTCAAAGTAATATCAGGAAAAATTAAAAAAGAATCAGAAATATATAACAGCACAAAAGAAAAAATGGATAAAGTGGGAGGACTGTTCTATCTTCGAGGCAAGAACCAAATAGAAGCAACCGAAATAGTAGCAGGTGATATTGGAGCATTCTCCAAACTTACTATTACTCAAACTGGAGATACTCTAAGTGACAAACATCATCCTATGGTATTTAAACCGATCAAATACCCACAACCAAACCTCTACATCGCCATAGAAGCAAAAAACAAAGGGGATGATGAAAAAATAGGGATGGCATTACATAAAATGCATGAAGAAGATCCAAGCTTTGTAAACGTCAGAAACAGTGAAACAAAACAATTAACAATAGGCGGACAAGGAGATGTGCAACTACAAATAATATTAGACAGATTAAAAAACGCCTTTGGGCTAGAAGCAAAAATAATTCCATTTAGAATAGCCTATAGAGAAACAATCAAAGGCACAGCCGATGTTCAAGGCAAACATAAAAAACAATCAGGAGGAGCAGGACAATACGGAGATGTTTTCATCAAATTCGAACACGGTGATGAAACATTCGAGTTTAAAGAAGCGGTAGTTGGAGGAGCAGTTCCTAAAAACTACTTCCCGGCAGTGGAAAAAGGTCTAAGAGAATCAATGGAAAAAGGTGTGCTTGCAGGTTATCCTGTAGTAAACATTAAAGCTACATTACATGATGGCTCATATCATCCAGTAGACTCAAATGAAATGGCCTTTAGACTAGCCGCAGCACTGGCTTTTAGAAAAGGTATAGAAATAGCCAGCCCAATACTGTTAGAACCTGTAATGAAAATAGAAGTTAAAGTTCCAGAAACCTATATGGGAGATGTTATGGGAGATATTAACAAAAGAAGAGGTAAAATATTGAAAATGGAACAACTAGAAGACGGCTATGAACTAGTAATAGCCGAAGCACCACATAGTGAACTATTTGAATATGCCATAGATCTTCGCTCCATGACACAAGCCAGAGGTGACTTTGATATTGAATTCGTCAGATACGACGAAGTACCAGTAAGCATAGCAGACAAAATTATAAGTGAAGCAAAATCAGAAAAATAAATATAAGAAGTAAAGAGGCTTGAAAAAGCCTCTTTTTGTTTGTTTGATTGTTTGTTATGTATTAGTATGTGTTAAATTTTATAAATGTTCAGTTTATTTTCACAAAGGTATCAATATATATTCAGACTTGGTTTATGTATAATACACAATACAATAGTAAAATGATACTAAAGTAAATAGGATTAAATTAAATATTGGAGTTTATAAATGAAAAAACACTATAAATATATATTAGACCTAATAATGACAATTATAATGATTCTATTAATGAAGATAGTTTTTATTGGAATACTTTGGCATGAATTACTAGGACTAGGAATATTCTTCTTGTTCTTTATTCACAATATACTGAACTTTAAATGTTTGGAAGGTGTATTAAAGAAATTTTCCTCAAAGATATGTAAAACAAAACTTAAATTAGGAATAGTTTTAGATATACTATTATCAATTATTATTATAGGAATTACTATAACAGGGATAATGATTTCTAAAGAATTATTCCCATTTGCCTTGACTGGTTTTGTTTCAAGCTTACATCATAGTCTAAGCTATTTGGCCTTGATATTAATATCAGTCCATATTGGTCTACATTGGCTGGAGATTATGTCAGGTTTTAGGAAACTATTCAGACTAGAAACACTAAACAAGGGGAGGACATATTTCCTAAGAGTCGTTACCATTTTTATAGTAATCCTTGGAATTAAAGGATCATTTAACCAGGATATATCAGGTAAGTTGTTAGAAGTTGTTAAAACAAGTGATGATAAAACAGAAAGTGACAATCTAGCAATTGGTTATAGTACTTCAGAAACTAATGGAGATGAAGAAGAACATGGTACAGGTCGTCATAAAAATCGTAGTGATGATGAAGAAAAGACTACACACAGTAATGACACAACTACTACTACTGCACCAGGAAGTCTTGAAGATTATTTGAGTAAACTATACTGTAACGGTTGTAGCAGACATTGTCCTCTTAGCGCTCCACAATGTGGGGTAGGAGAGCAACAGGCCATAGAGGCCTCATTCGAATACTATAAGGAGGCAGAAGCTATTGGAGAGCCTATTAAATCCATTACAGTAGGTGAAGTGCTAATGGATTATTTACCTATGATGGGTCTGTTTATAGCTGGTACTCATTACTTGGTAATGATACCCAAATACCTTAAGGAAAGAGAGTTATAGTTTGCATTTTGTCCTCTAATGTTATATATTGGTACAAGTGAAATTTTTGGAGGGACAAATATGGAAAACAATAACGAACCTATCAATATGTTTAATAATAAAGGGAACAATGGAAAATACTCAAAATTGTTTCCTATATTTTTGGTCTTAATCGCATTAACGATTTGGCTAGTATCTGGTTTTAGACAAATAAGTCCAACTGAAGTTGCAGTAGTTGAAAGATTTGGTAAAATCGTAGCTGTAAAACCATCTGGAATCCACTATGGATTTAGGGGTATAGACGTTTATAACAGAATACAAATCAATCAACAAAACATTGAGGATGAATACAATACTGCGACAAAAGATATGCAAACAGTAAATCAGATTGTACAGACTCAGTATACAGTTGACAGCTCAAAAGCTGAGAGTTTATATTTGAAGTTTTTGAACAATCATCTTGATTCAATTATCAAACCAATCTTAAGTCAAAGTATTAAAGAGACTGCTTCTAAGTATACAATTGAGGAATTAATCTCAAAACGTGCAGAACTTGGCCAGGATATGACTGATACTGCCAAGAAAAGACTTGAATCTTATGGAATAAAGATAATTTCTATTCAAATATTGAATTTGGAATTGCCTAAAGATTATAGAGATGCAGTAGAACAGAAGAAAGTTGCCGAACAAAATGTACAGAAAGCAACAGCTGAATTAGAAGAGGCTAAAATTAAAGCCGAAGCTAACAAGGTTACATCAGCAAGTTATGACGAAAATATTAAATACAAAGAGTTTCTAGCTAAATGGGATGGCAAGTTGCCATTATACCAAGGTGGAGACGGTGGCTTGAATATGTTGTTACCTAGTGTTAAATAAGTAGAGTAAATAGGAAATTTAAATAAAAGAAAGGCTAAAGGATTTTCCTTTAGCCTTTCTTTGTATTTAATTTAGTTAGTCTTCGTTGACTAGTGTTTTTATAATTTTGATTGTTTTGTCTTTTTCTTTCTTGTCCATCTTGCTTATTTTATCCATAAGTTGAGCCAGTTCCTGGTTTTCATATTTTATTAGTGTTTCTGCAATTATTAATGCTTTTTCATCGTATATTGGTGAGTTTTCATCATTTACCAAATAGCTTTTAGTCACGTTGAAGTATAGGGCTATTTTGTGTACTGCGCCCATTCTTGGTTCGTTGATGCCTTTTTCCCAGGCTGATACAGCACTGGTTGTTACTCCTATAGCTTTTGCTAGGTCGGCTTGTGTTATGTTGTTTTGTTCTCTTAGTTTTTTTATTATTTCTGAGATCATTTGATCACCTCACATTCATTATATGTTATTTTATTTTACCTAACAATATATTTCTTCTTTTTAATGTTTTTTTATATGATAATTTTATGTTAAAAGTTTATATTATTATTGACATTCAATTTTAAATTGATTATTATGTTGATTAGGAGGTGACGTTTTATGGCCAAGGTTTTGTCCTTAAGGGATCATAGGAAAAACAAGGGGTTAAGCAGGAAACGAGTGGCTGAATTAAGTAGAGTGCCCTATACAAGTTATTTAAGAATAGAAAAAAATGTGAGTGCAGCGAGTATAGACCGTTTGCAGTCTATTTGTGTTGTTTTAGGTATAACTTTAGATGAAATTTTTTTTGAGGAATAATTCAATTATAAATTGAATTTGAAAAAGTAGGTGTATTTTTGTGGATAAATGGGATATTTTGAATATTTTAAGGTGTAATGGTGTTATTGCTACTCCTCAGAGGTTGAAACTGTTGTCATTTTTTCTTAAGGAGTATGGATGTTCGGATTTAAATTTTGTTGATTATGAGGATAAGGATATGTATATGGCTAGAAGAGTGCAGGGGGAGCTGATGAGCGAGGGTTATTTTATTTCCTTATCGACTATTTATAAGAATATGGAGTTATTTAAAAAGTTAGGTTTATTTGGGGATGATGTGATTTAACTTTGGATTTAATAAACAAATAGAAAAAATATTTAATTAAGCCAATATTGAGTTTGTTGAGTTGCTTGTTAAATAGTTTCGACTTTAGGTGAAAATTATATTATTTATGAAGTAAATTCAGTTATAGACGACAATATATTTTATATAGTAGGTATTGTTTCAAAAACTATTATTAAAAAGAAGTAATATCTGAAAGTATAAATTAGAAATGTTCGTCTATTTTGTTATTCTATTGCAATGAATAAATATTTTAAGAAAGGAGAAAAAATGGAAGAGAATAAGGTGATTAAAAGTACTTGGGGTAGTATCAAGATGAAAGTTGTCTTGGGTGTTGTTTTGTTTTTGGGTATGGGTTTGGTCATGACAAATCCTGCTAAAGCTGAAACACTTTCAGTAGGTGGTGGTCTTTGGGATTTTGGATTAAGGTATAACTGGTGTTATCAACAAAGTCAGTATTCCAATTATTGGCATCCGAATTATCATAGATCATCAGTAGTTCAGGATACTACTTGGGTTTATTCTCAGGGTACATATACTTACGGTGGTAAATCTTGGAAAGTCCATAATTCCTGGTCTTATGCCAAGATCGCGACTTATTGGTATCCTTGGCAATGGCGTTCCTACTATGATTACTTAACTTGGTAAGCATTTAATTTGTTCAATTAGTCTAAAAAAGAAAGAGAGGTGAACCAATGCGTAAAATATTATTAAGTTTATTTATAATCAATATTCTCCTCTCTTTCTTTGTTTTTTATGATTTGCAAAATAATTCTTTAAACAATCAAATATTTAAAAGTGGAGAAGAGCAATCTATTACAATAAAAATTGAAAAAGAGATTAATGACCGGAATAGGGCTTCAACTGTTGATACAATCCAAAAGGTTGCAGATAAATATAAGGCTGACATCATTTACAAAGTTTACAATAACCCACCTGGTCAGACACTAAATCTGATTAAATATGTATATATGAGAAATAGTAATGCTTTATTTGGTAACATTAGAATTACCGGCAAAGGTTTGAGTAATTATGATAGAAGCAATAATTTTCTTAGCAGTAAAAGTGTTGTTGATAAAAATCTTATAGGTAATATCTTAGTATTAAATCCAGATATAAGTTTTAAAATATCTACATTTGAAAATTTGAAAAACGAAAAATATATTCTGTCAGGATTTTATTCAGTCAAGGTAGATAAAAATAAATTAGATTCATTCATTAAGGAATTAAAAAGTAATTTAGGAGTTGAAGTTAGTAGATTTAATGGGTTTCAAAATACCAGAGTTGTAATACCACCTATATTAAAAATAATTCCTATGATAATTGTTTTTCTATTATCTGTTCTTGTAGTCGTTTATGATTTGTTATCAAGATTTAAAGATATTGGAGTAAAGAAATTAAATGGTTATAGTGCAAGACGATTAAAGTTAGAATATGTAAGAAACATTGGTCTAGTCTATTTAATTGGAATTATTATTAGTTATTTTATTTTAGGTTTATTGCACTTAAAATTTACTAGTCTGTTATATGTTGAGCTAGTTTTTAAGTCTTTTATATATACTAGTATTTTGTTTATATTGGTTTTGGTTATTCTTTGGATACCTCTTAACTATATTGATAGAATTACAATAGCTTCGGCTATTAAAAATATGAAACCTGTACATATTATTAAGCGTTTAAGTAATGGGTTTAAAATAGTTTTCATAGGTATACTAATAGCTTTGTTTATATATGGACTCAAGCTATATGTTCCTGTCTATAACTTTTACTTTGAGAATGTAAAAAAATGGGAGGATACTATTAATTATGCTCAAGTATCTTTAAGTTATGAAAAACAAAATGCTACCTTTGAAGATATAATCTGGGAAATGACTCAAAACAAGAAACTGTTTGTTTATGCTAATGAACAGGGTGGTATTCAATTTATGGTTGATGAAGAATTCGAAAGCGAATCAAAAGATCCTAAACTAAGAGAACTAGAAAATGCATTAGGTAAAGGAATTACTATAAATAATAATTATCTTTTAAAACATCCAATATATGATATTAATAATAAGAAGATTGTTATAGATGATAATGAGAATATAAATTATATTCTCGTACCTGAGAAATATGCTGGATTAGAAAATGATGTAAAACACCTTTTTGAAAAGTATAAGTATTCCTTGCATGATGCTCCTGTTCAGTTTAAAGAGGGTAGATTAAAAGAACAAAAAGCAGTTTACGAAGCCGCCCCTGATTATTTTGATAAAGATTTCGGACAGGTAGAAATAATAACAATAAAAAATAACCAGCAATATTTTACTTATGATTTATCCATTAGTCCGGAAACTAACAATATGATTAAGGACCGTGTAGTGATTATAAATAATAACAAGGCTGGGATTTATGTTGATATATCCAATAATGGTGGTTATTTCATAAAAGTAGATAATCCAGACCAACCTTTTATGGCAGTTAGTGATAAAGTAGCGGAACTAGGGCTAAGTGCCTACTATTTTCAAGCTTTTAGCATCTATGGGAGTGTGGCAGGACAGGTTAACCTCTATCTAGAAATATTAAGTCAAATAGCAGTTATCTTTTTAATAGCAGGAATAACCATAGCCATATTAATAGCTTATTCTATAATGATATATATGGAAAAAGAAAAAATGGAACTAAGCATCAAGATGCTCAATGGCTATAGCTTCATGGCTAGACATAGTAGAAAATTATTGACAACCATATTAATGTATTTTGTTTATTTGCCAGCCTTCTATTTTGTCCAATGTAATACAACAGAGATGACGGCATTGGCCATACTTTTAATTTGTGTGCTCCTGTTTGATCTAGTATCCTCATATATCTTTATCAAAATCTATGAAAAAAGAAATATCAAGGACATACTGAAAGGAAACTAAGATGGAATCAATTATAAAATTAAATAATATCAGCAAAAGATATGGTGAACAGATTGTATTAGAAAATATCAATCTGGAAATACCTAGGGGGAGTATGACGGCAATAGTAGGAGAAAGTGGATCTGGGAAAACTACTCTACTAAACATAATTGGTCTTTTGGAAAAGGCAGATAAAGGTAAGCTGATGATTGATGAAGAAACAATAAAGGATAGATACATTGGACAAAAGACCAGATATTTGAGATCCAAGATAAATTATCTTTTTCAGAATTTTGCCTTGATAGATAATCAAACTGTAGACTATAATCTAGATATTGGACTAAAGTATGTTGGAGGTAATAGAGGGCAGAAGAAGAGGATGAAGTCAGATATATTGGTTAAGGTAGGATTGGAAGACTTTGGACAGAAGAAGGTTTTTCAATTAAGTGGAGGGGAACAACAAAGAGTATCAATTGCCAGAGCATTGCTTAAACCTTGCGAGTTTATTTTGGCTGATGAGCCTACAGGGTCTTTGGATGAAAAAAACGCAAAAGTCGTATTGGATTTTCTACAGGATTTAAATAAACTTGGTAAGACCATACTTATTGTTACTCATAATATGGATATTGCAAAAATCTGTGATAACATGATTAATATAAGTTTATAATAGTTTACAATAAAAGATATTTAATATTAATTAAATATCTTTTATCTTATTATGGATATATGATACAATTAATAAAAATAATGCTGAAAGGGTGATGGATATGAATTTAAAAATTAAAGACGCAGTTAGCTGGGGTCGTTTTGTTGCCATCTTTGGATTTATAACTAGTGGATTTACTATGTTGTCTTTTGTAGGTATTCCAATTGGGGTTATTATGTTACTTGGTTACATAAAACTAAATAATGCTACAGATGAGTTGAAAAAAATCAGTGAGAAAACTGGTGAATTAACAACTGGAGACTATGAAGACGTACTTAGTCTTTATGGTAAATATTTTAAGCTTATAGGTATTGGCACTATAGTATCAATAGTAATGTCCATAATTGGAATTATATTTTACATTCTGTTTTTCATGGCTTTATTTGCAGGTTATAGTGGTTATACATCATACTAATATTATTTTTATATTATAATTTTAATAGGTGAAGTTAAACTTCACCTATTTTATTCTAGGAGAGAATATGTCAATTGAAGGTATCCTGTTCTATTCTATAAGAGCTTTGATTTTTGCTCTAGGACTTTTATTAGTTTATGGAATAATACAGAAGATTAGGGGAAAGAAAATATCAATTCCAGTTGTTTTATCAATACTCTACCTAGGGGCCCTTATGGATATTACAGTTATAAGAAGTGGTATAAACCTAGTTGATAGTAGAGGGAATTGGCAACTGGAACCTCTTATTTGGACTATTTACCAATTAAGAGGAGGTTTATGGACTTTCCTTTATCCTTCACTCGGAAATATTTTATGGTTTGTTCCAATGGGAATTATATTAGGTAGAAAATTCAAGCTGTTTAAAACTATTTTACTTACGGGATTAATATCATTTAGTATAGAAAGTTTGCAATGGATTTTCAATAATGGTATTAGTGATATTGATGATATTATCTTTAATATCACTGGAGCTTTTGTCGGCTATCTACTTTACTATTTGATTATTAAGAAAAAAAAAGCTAGATTATAGTTGTGTTTGACTAGTAGTTTATTGAGTAATATAATAAAGTAAGAATAATAAAATATTATATGGAAGGTGGTAAAATTATGGAATCAACAAAATCAAGATTGGTAGCACTATTATTATGTATTTTTGTTGGCTATTTAGGAATTCATAGATTTTATGTGGGTAAGACTGGAACAGGAATTTTATGGTTGCTGACTGGCGGATTATTTGGAATTGGATTCCTAATTGATCTTATTATGATCATTGTCGGTAGTTTTACTGATCAAACTGGAACGCTTAATAGATAAATATTAATCCTGTCTTCATTAAATGAAGACAGGATTTTTTCATTAAATAATATTGATAAAAGAGATTTTAAATATGTTATAATTAACCTAGAAAAATACTGAAATGAGGTGCTTTCTATGAAAAAAATGTTAACTATAACATTATTGCTCCTGGTGGTTTTAGTCTTTGGATGTAGTAAAACAGTTGATAATAATAATAGTAATAACAATAAACCAGAAGAACTAAAAATAGTGGACTATTATCCAGTATTAGAAAACACACAATATGTTTATAAAGGTGAAGGTAATGAATTTGCAGAATATTCCAGTTTTGTCGATTATACTTTAGATAATAGAGTCCAGGTAAAAGTAGACAACCCAGGAACATCACTTGTTAAAATATATGAACTTAAAGATGGAGTATTAAAAGAACTCTTTACAAAAGGCGAAGCTTATTATAGAGAAGATTATCTTAGAAATCCAAACTTAATAGATAATCTCAGCGAAAATATTCTTTTACAAGAACCACTGGTAAAAGGCAATTCTTGGAAATTGGAGGATGGTAGCAAAAGAGAAATAACAGGCATAGATGTTATAGTAACAGTGCCATATGGAGAATTCAAAGCAATAGAAGTAACAACTACAGACTCAAATGGGGTCACAAAAGACTACTATGCTAAAGATGTTGGCTTAATTCAAAGTAAATTTATAACTGGGACAGATGAAATAAGTTCTTCATTGGATAAAGTTTTAAAAAATAAACCATATACCAGCAACGTGAAATTCTATTATCCTAATCTAGATAAAGACAAATACTATTATATAGTAGCAAATGTTGAGTTTAAAACTAATGACATAACCAGACAAGTACTTGAAAATATCTATAAAACAAACTATACAGATGGTATGAAAAATTTAGGGATTGGGAATGTTTTGACAACAAATACAAAAATTAATTCTTTGTTTTTAGATAAATATGGGACAGTTCATGTTGATTTAAATAATGCCTTTATGACTGAAATGAATGCAGGATCATACTTTGAATCAATGTTGCTTCATTCAATAGTAAGTACCTTTGGAGCATATTATGGAGAGTCTAAAGTAATCATTACAATAGATGGTAATAATTATTCATCAGGACACGTTTACCTTCAAGATGGGGAATATTTAAAAACATATTTTTCAAAAGCGATCAAATTAAATTGAACTATTTAAATAAAAACTTGATATTTAAAACTACTTATTATACTCTATAATAGAATTTAAAATTGTTAACTGGTTTGAACCCATACTGCTGAAGCAGTGTGGGTTCTTTTGTTTAAAAAGGAAAGGAATTTTTTATTAGGAGAAACTGGAAGTGCTGATCCTACAGATCCAGCTTGTTTAAATAGATTGCCTTCGAAAATTCATTTAAGACAAATGGCTGGATTAGCTACTAGATATTATCCTATATTAAAAGATTTGAAAGTTATTAGAACCTTTAGTGTTCCTTCACCTTATACTCAGGACATGGAACCGGTTTTTGGGAAAACTAAATTAGAAGGACTATATGTTGCTGCTGGTTTTAAAAGCTGTGTAGTTATTACTACTGCAGTAGGAAAAGAAATGACAGAAATTATTTAAAAAAATGATAATTGACAAAAAAAGTTAAGGATGGTAAACTTATTGTGTGATAGAGAGGAGGAATGATTAATGATTGACTTTTTAATATATGCATTTATCATTTCTGCAATTGGACTTAGCATAAAGAGAGTATTCTTTCACAAAAAGAAAAAAACATCTTGTAGTGGTAATTGTCAAAATTGCCAAATGCATAAATAAATATTATATATTTTAATGAAAAGAAGGAATTGTTATACATTCCTTCTTTTCTTCTTTTTAATTAACAATCTTAATGATATAATTAAATGAAAATAATAGATTTGTGAAATGATAGGGGCCTGTAATGAAAAAGATTTTCTTGTTATTATTTGTATTAACCATTGGCTTTACTGGAATAATAGGAAGCTCAGTTAGAGCGGAAGAAATTTATTCCATCAAGGAACAATTTCCTGACCAAAATTTAAGAACGGAAATCTGTCTAGTTCTAAATAAAACAGAGACTGATATAATCAAAGCAAGTGAAGCAGGAGAAATCAGAAGTTTGATACTAAATGATAAAGGCATTAAAAGTGTAAAAGGTTTGGAGATATTTACATACCTTAGCTTATTAGATTTAAGTGGAAATGAAATACAAGAAATACCCAAAGAAATAGGCAAACTTCAAAGCCTTAGGATATTAATAATAAATGACAACCAAATAAATGAACTTGGATCGGGTATTATAGCCTTGACAAAACTTGAAGTTCTAGCAGCAAATGGTAATAGAATTACTAAAATACCTGACGATATTGAAAAATTTGATACATTAGAACAACTACAATTACAAGGTAACTTAATAACTAGTCTGCCAAAAGAAATATCAGGACTTAAAGCACTGGAACTATTAATACTTGAAGAAAATTTAATTGAAGTGCTACCAAAAGAAATTGGAGAATTAAACAATCTTACAATTTTGGATATGGCTAAAAACAGGCTGGTAAGCATTCCCTGGGAAGTTGGTAATTTAGAAAAAGTTTATTTCCTGGATTTTTCTTCTAATAGAATACATAATATGGATACTCATTTATTTAATAAACTCCAGGGTATTAAAGCCGTATATTTTTTCAATCAATTTTATAGTGAAAATATTGATAATAGTGGCATAGTATTTCAGGATATGAAAATCAAGGGACTTGACATCTACACGTTAGATTTAGGATTTAATATTAACCAAGTATTAGTTAAACCAGATGGTACAGAAGTTAAACTTGAAAATTTCATTCATGGTGATTCTGTAACAATACCAGCAAATTATTTGGCTTTTAGTGGGGATTACATACTCAGAACCACAATATCTGGTGGCTCAAAAAATTCCTTTGGAAATCAAGAAATTACCCCTTCAATTTACGAACAAAAATTCAAAATAAACGATGCTAAAAAACTTCCTGAAAATAACATTAATATTTATTTATATGGTGCAATTTTAGTTTTTTGTATTGGATTAGTATTATTAGTTTCCTCAAGAATCTTTAAAAACAAAGGAGGATTTTAATGAATTTTGATCAATTGTTTTTCTATTTCATATCATTTAGCTTTTTAGGTTTCCTTTTAGAAACAGTTTATAGGTCGATAATCACTAAAAGATTGGTTGATCCGGGGTTTTTTTTCGGACCTTACTGTCCAATTTATGGTTTTGGTTTAATAGCAATACTCATATTTTTAGTTCCGTTAAAAGGTGGGGTTTGGTTATTTATACCTGCAGCCTTTATATTTACGTCAACACTGGAATATATAACTAGCTATCTATTAGAAAAGCTTTTAGGTATTAGACTTTGGGACTATAGAGATAAGAAAATGAACTTAAACGGAAGAGTTTCATTGGAATTTTCAATTTACTGGACAGTTCTTGCATACATATTTATATATTTTATCTATCCTGTTTTTCAAGTCATTACTGAATACCTAAATGGTATTGGGTTTTTAGGTTTATTGAAGTATTTTTTAATTCCAATTATTTTTGTGGATTTTGTATTTTCACTCAATAAAGCAATCTACACAAGAAAGAAAATATCTGCACTTGCTTTACTGCTAAATGAGATTGAAGGATTAAAAGATAATGCAGGAGAAAGAATAGAAAGTTTGAAAGCTGACTATGAAAAATCATTAGCAAAATTAATAATGGTCAACAAAAATTTATTTATATATAAGATTAGTTCAACAAGATTTCCTAAAGTAATACAAACTATTAGGGAGACTGGTAGAAACATGAAGATTATCAAGTGGTTTAAGGAGGACAAATAATGAAGTTAAAAAAAGCAATTATAGTTACATTATTAATATTAAGTTCCATATTATTAGTTGGTGCAGCTAAGACGGATAAGATAGAAGAAATAATTCCCAGTGGGAAAACATTAGAAGAAAACCATTTTTTCACTGGAGATAATTTTGAAAATAATGGTACTATTGATGGTAGTTTATTTGTTATCGCTCAGGATGTATTAATTAATGGAGAAGTAAACGGAAATATATTTGTTTTGTCTCAGAATGAAACTGTAATTAATGGAGTTGTAAAAGGAGACATATATATTGCTGCTACAGAGAAAATCAGTATAACTGGCAGAGTTGATGGTAGTATATTTGTTGTTAGTAATATAGCTTCTATAGAATCAAGAGCCAATGTAAGCAGAAGTTTATATGCTGTGGGACAAGAAATTAACATTTATGGAATTATAGATAGAGATGCAAATCTCTATGCCAGCAATAATCTACTTGTTAAAGGTGTTATTTTAGGAGATCTAAAATATAATGCTAAAACAACTAATATTATTGAGGACAGCGTTAAAGGGCAAACCACAATAAGAGCAGTTGAAAACAACGATGCTAATCAATTTTTTGGAAATACACAAGGAAAATTATTTTCTACAATAAGTTTTATTTTTACTAATTTAATAATATGGTTCCTTCTAGCCTTTGTCTTTAAAGAGACAAGAAAAAAAACCAGCAGTTTGCTATTAGGTAATAAAAATAAATTATTTTTCCTATATGGACTAGTTGGATTATTGGGAACGCTAGGTGTAGCCATAGCATTTTTCATTTCATTTATAGGCATACCATTTGGAATCATTGTCTTATTGCTGATGTTGTCCCTTCTCTATATCTCAATAGGAATATTTATTATTACCTTAAGTGACATTGTTGGTAGTAAATATCCGAGATTTGCCGGTGGGAATAATATTATATATGTTGTAGGTTTTTCAATTGCATATAGTTTTATTAAACTTATTCCTTTTATTGGTCCCATAATAATGATGTTAGTAGTTATTTTTGGTTATGGTTTGATTATCGGTAGCTTTTATCATAAAGGTGAAGCAGAAGAGGAACATAATCTAATATTATAAAAAATTGACAGGAGGGTTTGCTATATTCGGTTTATATTTATTCTTCTTGGTATTTGCAGGCCTTATATAACCTAAATAAAGACTATTCATAGAAAGTTAATAGGCTTTTCAGTAAAAGTACATCTGATTTACACATAAAATTATTATGATGTATATATCAAAGATGAAAGGAGCATAGTAATGGAAGAAAATAAAAATGTTGAATCTAACGAAAATACTAATGTTCAAGAAAAACCTAAAAAGAAAAATAACGCTGCTTTAATACTTGGTATTATAGGCACATCAACAGGAGCATTGGCTTTACTAATTATACTATTCGGTTTATTTTTCGGAGGTGCCAGATATAATATGATGGATGACATCAGAAATGATAGAGCTGGAAGCATAAATATGATGGATGACTACAGAAATGGTAGAACTGGAAGAGTAGAAGTACGAGGCGGTAATAACTTTAATAGTGATTTCTGCGACGGTTTTGGAAGATAATCAATTATAATTGATTGGAAGAACTATCACTAAAGTGGTAGTTCTTTTTTTTGCTTTAAATACCTTGTTTATTTTTACTGTCAAATATTATATAATCGAGGTAGTTGATTTAATAAATATGAAATTTGTAGGAGGATGGGCATGGTTAAAATACTAATTGATACAGCAAGTGATTTGCCAAAGGAGTACCGAGAAAAACATAATATTGAATGGGTACATTTTCCAATAGCATTTGATACAGAAACCTACTTAGATCAAAAAGACATGAGTATTGCGGAGTTCTATAATAAAATAGAGGAAACAGGAATAATACCGAAAACATCACAAGTAACCTGTGAACAATTTGAACCAGCAATAAGAAAATTATTAGAAAATGAAGAAGATCAGGTATTAGTAATTACCTTATCATCAACACTTAGTGGAACCTATAATGAAGCAGTTAGAGCAAAAGAAAACATTGATTCTGACAGAGTATATGTTCTAGACAGCAACTTGGCTACAATAATGATTGGTGAACTTGCAGTTTTAGCAGCAGAAATGGCAGAAGCCGGTGCAAGTCTTGAAGAAATTGTTGATAAACTTGAAGTGGAAAAATATACTAGAGAGGCAATATTTGTTCTTGACACATTAGAGTTTTTAAGAAAAGGTGGTAGAATATCCTTCGCTCAGTCAGTAGTTGGAGGTTTATTAAATATAAAAGCTATTTTAAAATATAATAAAAAAGGAAAAATAGTTCCTTTTGACAAAGCTAAAGGCAAGAAGCAAGCGCTTAAAATCATCTTGGAATATATTAGAAATAACCGAGTTGAAGGTCATAGATTATTATTGGTACATGCAATAAATGAAGAGTTTGTTGAAGAAGTTAAAAAGGCTATAGAATCTGAACTAGGTTTAAAGGTTGATATGATTGCAGAAATGGGAGCTGTCATAGGAACACATGTAGGACCAGGAACGATAGCCATAAGTTGTTAAGGAGTAGAAATTGTTATTCACATTAATGTTAGGGAAACTAGTTGTAAAATTAGCTGGTTTCGCCAAAAAGGATATGAGCATTGGAGGTAAAATAGCTTCTAGAATGCAAAAAGATATTCTTAAAAGATTGAAGAAAAAAATAACTGGAGATTTTATTTTTATTGTTGGGGCAAATGGTAAGACAACAACAAGAAATTTACTGGTTGATATATTTGAAAAAGAAGGTTTTAATACAGGGAATAATCACCATAGTAAAGATACTTATTATGGTGTGATTTCTGCATTAATTGAAAAAACAAAAATATTTGGTAAAACCAAGGTGGATTATATGGTCATTGAAATAAAGGACATAACCACCTTGTCTTTATTTAAAGAAATAATACCTGAATATTTAATAATTACAAACCTGATAAAGGAACAATTATCAAGAACTGGTGAATTTCAAATAACAATTGATAATTTAAAAAAATATTTACAAAAAATGACAAGTACTACCATGATATTCAATGGAGACGATCCTGTTATTGTGGATATTGGTATGGACCTTAAAAGTCATGTAATATATTATGGCATAGATGACCATAATGATGATGATGAACCAGAAGAAAGGAAATGCATCAGATGCAATGGGACACTTAATTACTCATATATTAATTACGGGCAATTAGGTAAATATATTTGTAATAGTTGTGATTTAGAAACACCAGAAATAGACTATTTGGCAACAAATGTATCCTTGAAGGATGGAATATATTTTGATTTATGGACCAAAGGTAATGAATATCCTTTTGATTTACCTTCTCAAGGTTATCATAATATATATAACATTCTTGCTGCATTAGCATTATTGGATGAATTAGATATTGGTATTGATGCTGGTGAGCTAGCTTTAGAAAAAATTGATATAGAGGACATATTTGTCGATACTTTCTATATTAGAAAACCAATATTTCTCAAAGAAGCAAATAACATTTCCAGCTTTGAACAAGGCTTAGAAACTATAGGTGAAGATGAAGGAAAAATAGATATATTATTTATCTTTGACGATGAAGATGATGAAGAAGAAATCACTTTCATATATGATTGCGATTGGAGTGTACTTGATAATATCAATATTGAAAAAATATACGTTAGTGGTGACAGAGCTTTTGACTTAGGTTTTTGTATAAGGTATTTAACTAAGGCATACAATAAATTAATAGTAAGTGAAAATGAAGAAATGACTTTAAATCAGGCAATAAATGGTACAGGAGAAAAACTTTATATAGTTACTAAAGGCAAAAATGATAAAAATTTTGAGAAAACACTGGTATCTATGGAAAAGAAATGGAGTAAAAGTAAGAAATGGACGAGAAAATAATAATAGGTCATCTCTTTAAAGAGCAGTTAAACTCCTTCGGAGATGCTGGGAATGTTGAAGTTTTGAAAACTAGACTATTAGAGAGAAATATAGATGTTGAAGTAAGAGAATACGCAATTAATGAAAATATTGAATTTGATGAACTTGACCTAATATATATAGGCGGTGGCAAAAATCGAGAAAAGAGATTAGTAGCAGATTGTCTTCGAGACTGGTTAATGGAATTAAAGGAATATATTGATAGTGATAAACCTTTATTAGTAACTGGATCAAGCTTGTCATTATTTGGGAAAACAGTATTAAATCAAGAAGAAGAAATTCCTGGTCTTGGAATACTTGATTTTGTAACAAAAAAACTAGATGAGGAAATTGAAGGACAGATAGTCATGGATGTAGAGATAGAAGGCCAGAAATTGGCCCTTGTAGGCTATCAAAACATAAATGAGCACTATATACACACTAATGAAGTGATATCTAAAATGAACGAGGAATTTAAAGAGGGACTATTATACAAACACTTTATTGGAACTAGTCTTCACGGACCTGTTTTAGCAAAGAACAAAGAACTTGCCGACATATTAATAAAGTGGGCCTGTGATAAAAAATTTGAAAAATTTGAAAATTTTGAATTGGCTGACTTAAACGATTCCTTGGAAAATAAATATAGAAAGCTAGTGATTTAAAAAAAATGTTTGATTTAGTTATAAATAATGGTTTGATAGTAGATGGTAATTTAAATCCTGCCTATAAAGGCAATATTGGAATTACAGGTAATATAATAATGGAAATTAGCCAGGAAAATTTGGCCGGTAGAGTAGTATATGACGCTACCGGCTTAATCGTGTCTCCAGGTTTTATTGACATGCACAGTCATGGTGATTTTTTACCTTTATTAGAAGAAGACTATAAACTGTCAAGAATAAAACAAGGTGTTACAACAGAGATTGTTGGACAATGCGGAATAGGACCAATACCCTATAATGAGAAGACTATGGAAGAGTATAAATTATACACCCAACCAATATTAGGCGATTTGAAGAGTGAGTGGAAATTTACCGATTTAAATAGCCTGACAAATATGACAAAAAGCAAAATGTCCCATAACATGGGCTATTTAATAGGCTTAAGTGCTTTAAGAAGCTATATAAGTGGTCTAGAGTTTAGAAGTTTAACCCCTAAAGAATTAGTGGGTTTATTTGAAATTTATGAAAAACAATTACAGCAAGGAGCATTAGGGTTATCAATGGGTTTGTCTTATCTTCCTGGAGTATTTGCAAGTCATGAAGAATTAATAGGATTAGCTAAACTGACAAAAGAATATGATGGAATTATGATGGCTCATATAAGAAGTCATGGAGTAGACATGCTGAAGTCTATAGAAGAGTTTATAAACTTAGGTAGAGAAACTAGCGCCAAAATTCATATTTCTCATTGTAGATCATATAAGAATAAAGATTTTGGAATAGAGGCCAGTGCCATCTTAAATTATATAAATAAAGCAAGAAAAGAGGGAGTAAAAATAACTTTGGACCAACACCCTTATACAACAGGGAGTACCTTTTTAAATCAGCTCCTTCCCCCTGAGGATAGAGAACTTAATAAATATGAAGATGAAAAATATTATTCTTTGGTGGAACAAAAAATTGCTGATAAAAAACTTATTATCGAAGGTTGGGATAACATGTCCTTAATGGTAGGTTTTGAAAATATATATTTGCCGACTTATGGATATACTATTGAGGAATTGGCAATTAAGAATGGAGTTAGTAATTTTAGGGAATTGATAGATATTCTTAAAAAAGAAAATGGGAAAATTGCCATGGTGGTAAAAGAAATGTTTGATATTGATGAAATCAGTACTCTTTTAAAGGATGAAGAAACATTTATAGGTAGTGATGGTCTCCCAAGTGGCAGACCTCATCCTAGACTTTATGGTGCTTTTCCAAAGGTGATAAGTGATTATGTCAGAAACAGAGAAGATATAAGCTTAGAACAAGCAATTTATAAAATGACTGGTGGACACATAATAGGTTTTAATAATAGAGGTATTATAGGATTAGGTAAAATTGCCGATATTGTAATTTTTGATTATAATAGTATTAGCCATGAAGAAAGTTATAGTGGTCTTAATAAAGATCCTATAGGTATTGAAAGAGTGATTATTGCTGGTAAAATTGCCTTTATGAATGGTGAAGTTTTAGGAAATTATGGTCAGTTTTTAAGGAGAAAAAATTAAATGATTAATTTAGACAATCAAAAATTAGTTGAAAAAAATCTAACTTTTTGGAATAAATTAGAAGGAAAACAAAAAAACATGCTCCTAAATAATATTATCGAAAAGAATTTTATAAAAGGGGATAGTATTTATAGTGGTGACGAAGAATGTCTTGGCGTTTTAATTATTAAATCTGGAGTTCTTAGAGTATTCATTCTATCAGAGGATGGACGTGAAGTTACATTGTACAGACTTTACCCTGGTGATATCTGTATACTTTCTGCCTCATGTATTCTTAATAGTATGAGTTTTGAAGTTCATATATCTGCAGATGAAGATACACAGGTTTTACTAATTAATATTTCAGCATTTGCTAAAGTCACACAAGAAAATGTTTTTGCAGATAACTTTTCTTTGCGTAATGCAATGGAAAGATTTTCAGAAGTTATGTATGCCATAGAGGAAGTCTTGTTTAGCAGTATAGAAAAAAGACTGGCGAGTTTTTTGTTAGAAGAATCAGATAGAGTAGGTGAAAACAAAATCAAAGTAACTCATGAACAGATAGCAAAAAATATTGGAAGTGCTAGAGAAGTAGTAACAAGAATGTTAAAAGTCTTTCATAATGAAGGACTAATTGAACAAGGTAGAGGTCGAATTAAAATAATAAATGAAGAGGGTTTAGAGAAATATCTCTACACCCTTTTCATTTATTTCTTAAAAGAATATTATCTATAAGAATACATTCCACCAGAAACATTTACTACATTAAATCCTTTGTCTTGTAGCATCATGCATGTTCTTCCACTTCTGCTTCCAGAAGCACAAACGATAAAGTAGGTCTGTTCTTTGTTTATATAATTATCGGGATCCATTAATAAAATTCCCATTGGAATATTTTTAGCCCCTTCAATATAGCCACTATTTAGTTCATAAGGCTCTCTAACATCAATAATATTACTTTTTTCTTCTACATTTACTAGTTCTTGAATCTCAATATTTTTAATCATTCTCGCTCCTACTTCAACAAGTTCATTAAAGCTGCTTTAGATTGGAATCCAACTGTTGTATTAACAACTTTTCCATCTTTTACAACTACAAGTGTAGGAATACTCATTACATTAAATGATTGAGCAAGTTCCATTTCTTCATCTACGTTAACTTTACCAACTCTTGCTGTTCCAGCTACTTCATTGGAAATTTCCTCAACTACTGGACCAACCATTCTGCAAGGTCCACACCATTCAGCCCAAAAATCCAATAATACTGGTTTGTCTGATTTTAAAACCTCTTTTTCAAAATTATCTTTAGTTATTCTAATTGTACTCATAAAATTTTCTCCTTTTTTAGTATCTAATCTGATCTAATCTAATTATAACTTATTTAGGATATATTTCTGTGATTAGGTCACAGTAAGCTGATTTTATATTAGAAACTTTTTCAGTAAGGAGACTATAGAAACATTCATCTAATATTTGTTGTATTATTTCATCCCTATAACCAAGATCTAAAATATCTTTTCCTTTAATTTCCATTTGTTTATAGCTGATTGAAGGTAGTTTGTTTAATAGTTCAATCTTATTAGTAAATAAATAGATATCTTCTAAAAGACTTCTATTCCATTTAATATCTTTATATACATCGAAGATATTAGAAGTGTCTTTGTGGAGATAGTTTATTATAATGGCTATATCTCTTAACCCACTTTTTCTTATTCTAGAACTAACTGTTAATTTCAATTCCATCATTTTATCATAGGCTTCATTAGGATTATTTAAAGCAGAAAAAAATACAGCAAGTTTTAATTTCAAAGTAGGCATACTATCTAATTTCTTGCCGTCAACCAAGCCTAAACTTGGTACAATATGTTGAAAAATAGGTAAATATTCATTGAGGGTTCTTTCTATGTTTGAACACTTTAGTATTTCAATCAATTCTATGGCTATTCTTTCAGCAGGAATATTCGAAAGGGAAAGATAGTATTTTTTTATGGCAAGTTTTGTTTCTGTCTCAATTTTAAATTTAAGTTTAACGGCAAAACGGATACCTCTTAGAATACGTAGAGAATCCTCTCTGAAACGTTCAATTGGGTCGCCGATTGCTTTGACTATTTTTTTATTTAGGTCATTGACAGAGTTAAACAAATCTATCAAACCAATTTTATCATTGTAATACAAGGCATTTATAGTAAAATCGCGTCTTTTTAAATCTTCTTCCAGACTACTAATAAATTCAACTTTATCAGGATGACGATTATCAGAATAGTCACTTTCTTTTCTAAAGGTGGTAACTTCTATATTCTCGCCATCGACTACAATTATTAAAGTACCGTACTTTTCACCAAGTGTAATAATTGTAAAATGGTTAAAGATTTCCTTCATTTGTGAGGTGGTTGCTGAAGTAGCTATATCATAATCCTTGACTTCAATTCCAAGAATTAGATTTCTCAGACAGCCACCAACAAGACCAGCTTCATAGCCATGGTAAAGTAGTTGATCAATTATTATTTTAGATGTATTAGGTATTTTTATTTTCATTTAACCTCCCTGAAGAAAGATAAACTTTCCCCTTGTCTAGATTATGCTTAATGAACAGTATGGAAAGTATTGCAGTTCCAACTTCAGAAAAGGGAACGATTAGGTAGATACCATTAACACCAAACATTTTAGGTAAAATTAAAATCAATGGCAACATAAAGAAAACAACTCTTGATACAGCCAAAAAAATACTGGTTTTACTTTTACCAATTGACTGGAAGTACATTGCTACTAAAACATTTATGCCAGCAAATGGAAGAGCATACATAACTAAATAAAAACCTCTTTTTGTGATGTTGTAAAGTTGAGGATCATGTTGACTGAATATAGATATGATTTGTTCAGGGAATATATAGAATAAAAGACTGAAAAAGGTCGAAAAACCAATGATAAAGACAAAACTTATCTTCACTGTTTTGCGAACTCTATGGCCTGAAGCTATAGCATGGTTAAAACTTATAATCGGTTGGCTACCACTCACAAAACCATTTATCAATAACCAAAATGCTGTTAATGCATAGCCGATGATACCAAAACTAGATACATATAGTTCATGCCCATATTGTAAAAATAATCTATTATGAATAACTAAAATTAACATTGTTGATACTTGAATAATAAAAGAGGTGAAACCAGTTTTTATTATATTAAGATAAGACATGTATTTTAAATGATATTTGTTCCTTTTTATTTTCCAAATGCTATGTTTTCTTATAAATAAGAATATGACTAAGGAGGCAACTAATTGACCGGTTATTGTTGCTATTGCCGCACCAACAAGTTCCATATTGAAAATAAATATGAAAATATAATCCAAAATTATATTTGTAATAGTACCAGCTATCATTGCAAACATAGCTTCACGTGGTTTTCCTAGATTTTTCAAGATATCATTCAAGAAAATCGGAGCTAAATATATAACACTGCCAAAAAGAAGAACCGATATAAAACTTTGGCTTAGATCTACTATGTAAGCATTTGTGCCCTTTCCAAGGATTGACATAATTTGTGGTGCGAAAAAAGCACCTATAGTTGTTATAAAGGAAAAAAGAAAAAATAGGTTTATGCCTTTAAATATATAGGTCCTAGCCATTTCATGATTACCAGAAGCAATATTCTTATTAATTAGTATTGATGTGCCAATACTAATTAGAACCCCTATACCTATAAGCAAAGAAGTTATTGGGAAAGCTAAAGTAATTGCGGCAATACCGGCTGGTCCAAGCTTTTGCCCTATGAAAATACCGTCTATTATACCATAAAGTCCGGTTATTAAAGACGCAAACATTGATGGACGAGCATAAAGCCAAAGCAAGGCAGGTATGCTTTTTTCTTCAAGATGTTTATCTATATTCATTCATATTATCCTTCACTTATTTTTTTTAGAATAAAAAAGAATAAAAACTATTGCAACTTGTTTAATATTTTTCTAGAATAAGTATGTAGTAAAAAATAGTTGAAGAAATAGTGGAAAATTAAATGGAATTAAAAATAATTAGAAGTAAAAGAAAATCTATAGGAATAACTGTTGGATCAAATGAGGTGGTTGTAAGAGCCCCTCATTATTTAACTGATAAAAAAATTAAATTAGAACTTAAAGAACATCATTTATGGATAAATGAAAAAATATTAGAACAAGAAAAGAAAAATCGGATCAGTAATAATTATTTTGAAAGTGGTATGTTTCTTTATCAAGGTGAAGATATTAAAGTTATTAAAAACCAAGGGAAAAAGATTTTGTTAGAAGGAGGCTATATATATATAGGAGATGATAGTAAGATTGATGTTTTTTTAAAAAAGCAACTTTCTATCGTAATTAATGAGCTTATCTTAAAATGGGCATACATAAACAAGCCGACCTCAATCACCTATAGAAAACAAAAAACTATCTGGGGTAGTTGTACTATAAAAGGAAAAATAAATATTAATATAAATCTCATTAAAGCACCAGTTGAAGTTATTGAATATATCTATATCCATGAACTGGTTCATTTGGAAATAAGGAACCATAGTAAGTCCTTTTGGTTGAGGGTTGAAGCTTTGCTACCTGACTATAGGCAATCTAAAAGATGGCTCAAGGATAATGGTTATTTAATTGGCAGAGATTTTATGGTAAAATAGGAGCATGGAAATTATAGGAATAGGTACAGATATTGTAAAAGTTAAAAGAATGAAAAAGTTCCTAGAAAGAGAATCTCTTGGAGCCTTGGCCTTTAATCCTAAAGAAATGGATTATGCCTGCAAGCATAGGGATCCTCTACCTTATTTGGCTGCAAGATTTGCAGTTAAAGAAAGTATAATTAAAATTTTAGAAGATATAACCATTATGGAAGCAAAAAATATCATTGTTTTGGAAAAAGGAAAGGTCACTTTAGAGGGATCGGCTAAAATTTCCATGGAAAATAAAGGTATTAAAGAATTTAAAGTGTCTATAAGCCATGAAAAAAAATATGCGCTGGCTTTTGTTATAGGTGTAAGATAATGCTAGGTTTAAGCAATAAAGGTTCAAGAAAAATTGATAAAATGATGATTGAAGATTATGGACTTCCAGGAGTAGTTTTGATGGAAGAAGCTGCACTGGGTATATTTAGTTGTTTAAATGATCGATATATTCTTGAGGAAAAGTCAATCTATATTTTTGTCGGTAAAGGAAATAATGGTGGAGATGGGTTAGCTTTAGCCAGAATACTTTTTAACAGAGGCTATAGAGTTAAGATCATTCTTCTTTTTGAAGAAGGCTATAGTAAAGAAGCAAAACTGCATCTGCAAGTAGCTGATAAAATGGGCATCGAAACTATGTTGTTTAATAAAGATTTACCAAAGCCTGATTTAATAATTGACGGAATATTAGGAACTGGATTTTCAGGTAGACTTGAAGGTATTCTAAAAAGTGCTGTTGAATGGATTAATAACTGTTCTAGCACCAAGGTAGCTATTGATATTCCTACAGGAATAAATGGTGATACAGGAGAAGGTAACCTTTACGTAAAAGCTGATTTAACAATTGCCTTAGGTTACGTAAAAACTGGACATTTGCTCAGTCATAAATTGAAAAATATATATTTGGTGAAGTTGGAATTTGCAACCCAATTGGAAAATAGTGTTGGAGATGAGGATAAACTTCAATATTTGACTTCTGTTGAAGCTGGTAAAATGATGCCTAAGCGAGAATTGGTAAGTCATAAAGGTACTTATGGTAAGGTTGGCATACTTGGTGGAAAAAAAGAAATGTTAGGTGCTGGGTTACTTGCTGGGAAATCAGCCTTAAGAGTAGGCTCTGGAACAGTTACTCTATGGCTTGAGAGTTTTGAAGGTGTTTTAGGTAAAGAACCTGAATTGATGCTAGAAAACTGGTCAGATTTTCTTAACAAAGAAATTGACGTTTTAATTATTGGACCAGGACTGGGAAGAATAAAGACCTTAGATTTAGAAAATATATTGAGAACTTTTAATGGTAATGTATTAATAGATGCAGATGGACTTTTTTGGCTGAAACAGGGTTGGATAAAAAGAGAATGGATTGCAGGAGATGTGGTATTAACCCCACACCCTAAGGAAATGGAAATGATATTAGGGGATCTTCTTGAACGTAGAAATAGTGTAGTAGAGGCGGCTAATTTATTTAATTGTGTCGCAATTATAAAAGGTTTTAGAACATTAATAAGTGATGGACATAAGGTGAATGTGAATTTAACTGGAAATCCAGGAATGGCGACAGCAGGAAGTGGAGATGTGCTTTCTGGAATAATTGGAGGCCTTTTGGCTCAACATATACCAGCATATGATGCTGTGGTTTTAGGAACATATTTACATGGGTTAAGTGGTGATTTGGCTGGAGAGGTTGTTGGCTGGGAAAGTTTAATAGCAAGTGACTTGATTGACTATTTGCCAAAGGCTATCAGTAGGGTTAAAAAAATAATTGATGAAAAGAAAATAGTGGAAAAGATATATTAAGGAGTAGATTATGAGACCAATTTGGGCTGAGATAAACTTGGACAGAGCAATAGAAAACAGCAAAGAAATCAGAGATTTTGTAGGAACAGAAGTTATGATAATGGCTATTGTGAAGGCAAATGGTTATGGACATGGTGCTTTGCCTATTAGTCTGGAAATTGAAGAATACGTTGATATGTTTGGGGCTGCAATTATGGAAGAAGCTTATCAATTAAGAGAAGGTGGTATTAAAAAACCTATACTGATTTTAGGTTATACCAGATTTGTCGATTATGCTATTGTTGTAGATGAAGATATAATGCAGACAATATATTCCCTTAAACAAGCTGAAGAACTAAATAGAGTTGCCCATAGTTTGAAAAAGGTGGCCAAGGTTCATATAAAGGTTGATACAGGAATGAATAGACTTGGTTTTAATGATGATGATTCTACATTGGAGATAATCAAAGCTATTGATAAAATGAGTAATATCCATATCCATGGTATATTCTCACATATTGCCAATGGTGGATCATCTGATTTAAGCTATAGCCTTTATCAGATTGGTAGGTTCAAGAATTTTGTTGAAAAAGCTGAGAAGGTATTAGGCAGAAGTGTTATTAAGCATTTGGCCAATAGTGCAACTATGGTTGAATTTAAAGAGGCTCATTTTGATATGGTCAGACCAGGATTGATGTTATATGGATCCACATCAACAGAAAATGAGAATATAAAAAGATTAAACCTGAAAAAAGTGCTAACTTTAAAGGGGATTATTACCCAAATAAAGGAAATAGAAATTGGAGAACCTATAAGTTATAGCGGAACTTTTGTTACTAAAAGGAAAACCAAGGTCGGTGTTTTACCAATAGGTTATGCTGATGGTTTTGCTCGTAGTTTATCTAACAGAGCTCAGGTTTTAGTTAATGGTGTTAAGGTGCCCTTGATTGGTAATATTTGTATGGATCAGGTTATGCTTGATTTAACAGATATTGATGATGTTGAAGTGGGACAAGAAGTAATCATTTATGGAGAGGATAATCCAGTGGAATATTTTGCTGATTTACTTGAAACAATAAATTATGAAATTTATTGTAATTTAAGTGAAAGAATTCCAAGGATTTATATTAAAGATTAATGTTGGCATTTGAAGGAGAAATTTGGGTAAAAAGTGATTTTATTATCCCTTGGGGTACCTTATTAATTGATAAAGGAAAGATTATAGCAGTTGGAGTAGATGTTAAAGTCCCAATTGGTGTAAAAATCATAAAATATGCTAATGGGGAGAAAATACTTCCTGGATTTGTTGAACCTCATAGTCATTTAGGTCTTTATGAGGAAATAACTGGTGTAGATAATTTAAATATTAAGGGACAGTTAGTGTCTACAGAATTAATTGCTAGTGAACATATTAATTTTAGTAATATAGCATTATTTGAAAGTGCATTAACTGGAGGTGTAACCACAGCCGCTATTCTACCTGGCAGTGCAAATCTTGTAGGTGGAATTGGTTCTGTTGTTAAAATAGTTGGTTCTAATGAAGTGTTAGTGAAAGAGTCATGTCTTAAAATCGCATTAGGAGAAAACGTGATTAAGGCACATAATCTTGAAAGAGAAAAACTAAGAGAGATTTTGATTCAATATTTCACTGATAATATTAATAAATTTAATAATATGTCTGTAAGAGTTCATTGTCATTGTCGAGAAGATATTAGTTTGGCTTTGGAACTTAAGAAAATATTTAATTTGGATATGATATTGGAACATTTGACAGAGGGACATGTGATGTTAGATGAGATTGGGATATCTGAAGTAAAGGCTGTGACCGGCCCTTTTTTTGTGGGTCGTCCTAAATTGGAAATGGCTAATTTAGATAGAGCATTAACAACAAAACTTTTGAGTTATGGTGTTGAAACTTCTTTTATGACAGATTATCCTAGCAATCCTCCAGAAATGCTAAAAATAGCTTTGTTGGAGGTTATAAAAAATGGCGTTAAAGAAATGAAAGCATTTGATATGATTACCATGGGTAGTGCCAGGATGTTGGGTGTTGAGGATAGAGTTGGTTCCCTTGAAGTGGGAAAAGACGGAGATATTGTAATCCATAGCCATAGTCCTTTTGATTATAAGGATAGGATTTTGGAAGTATATGAAAAAGGAGTTAAAATAACTTGGCCAAATATATTTTAAATAGTGTTGATGAAACAATTAAACTAGGTGAAAGATTAGGTAAAAGTTTGACTGAACCGGTTATTATAAAACTTGATGGAGAAATGGGTGCTGGAAAAACTCATTTTACTAAAGGTTTGGCTATTGGACTGGGTGTTGAAGAAGAAATAACTAGTCCTACCTTTAGTATTTTAAATATTTATGAAGGTAATGTTATGAATTTTTTTCATATTGATGCTTATCGTATAAAAAATATTGAAGAAGCCTTGGATGCCGGTTTGGCTGAAGTTTTTAGAGATGATGGAGTGGTCGTTCTAGAGTGGGGGGACATTTTAACTACATTTTTTGAAAATAAAGTGATTGAAATAAAAATAAAATATCTTGGTGATAACAAACGTGAGATGATTATAGAGGGATGGGATGATGATAGTACTAGGGATTGAAAGTTGTGCCGATATTGGTAGCGTGGCAATTAGGGATGAAAATAAGGTTATTGGTGAAATTACTATCAATGTTAAGAGAAATCATTCAATAGCACTTGCTCCTATGGTAGATGATTTATTAAAGTTGGCCAATTATGAATTAAAAGATATTGATGCTATTGCTGTAGATGTTGGACCTGGATCTTTTACTGGTTTAAGAATTGGTATAGCTTTAGCTTCTTCTTTGGCTTATGGTAAAGATTTACCTGTTGTCAGAGTTTCTGGACTTGATGCTTTATTTGCTGTGGGCCAAAGACTTAATGAGACTGATGACGTTGAAGTTATTCCGGTGATTTATGGTAGACATAATGAGGCTTATGTTTCATATGCTGGTGAATATATGGTCGTGGATATTGATGAGTTTTTAGCTAATCTTAAGAGGGACGGCAAGTATTTATTTATTGGTGATGGTTGCTTGTCTTTCGAAGATAAAATAAAAGAGTGTGGCCTTGAGGTTATGGGTATTGATAGTAGTTTTCATAGACTTAGTGGAGATGCTATTGCAAGTCTTGGTATAGTTGGAATGGCAAATAATGAAGGAATTAGTCCTTTATTAGTTGAACCTCTATACTTAAGAAGACCAGAAGTGGATATAAATTTAGAAAAGAAGTTGAAGTTAAATGATAAATGTTAGAAAGATGTTTCTAGAAGATATTGAAGCTGTCATGAAGGTTGATAAAGATAGTTTTTCTATACCTTGGAGCAGGGAGAGTTTTTTTTTGGAAGTTGAATCTCCTTTGTCATCCTATGTTGTAGCAGAAGAGGAAACTGGTAGGATTGTTGGTTATGGTGGTTTTTATCTTATTATGGATCAGGTGGAGATTACCAATATTGCAGTACTTGGCGAAAAAAGAGGTCAGGGAATTGGAAAGAGTATCTTGGAAGCTTTGATAAAATTGGTTGTAGTTGGTGGTGGAAAGATAGTTAATTTAGATGTAAGAAATTCTAATGAGGCAGCTAAAGCATTATATTACAGTTACGGTTTTAAGTTGGTTGGGAGCAGAAAGGGATATTATCAAAAACCATCTGAGGATGCTTTGTTATTATCACTTGACATAGAGGAAGGGCTATTAGATGATTAGAGATTTTATAAAATATTACAAACCTCATAGAAAGTTGTTTATTCTTGATATGTTTGCTGCTTTAGGTGTGGCTTTTTTTGATTTGTTATTCCCATGGGCCAGTAGGTATTTTATCAATGATATTTTTACCTTCAGGCAATTATTCATTCTTGTGGATTTTTGCCGGTGTTTTTGTAGGTTTGTATATTTTTCGTTTTATCTTGGATTATATTGTGACTTTTTATGGTCATGTTCTTGGGGTAAGGATTGAGTATGATTTGAGAAAAGAATTATTTGCTCATATTCAGAAATTTTCATTTAGTTTTTTTGATGAAACTAAAATTGGTCATTTGATGTCTAGAATTGTTAATGATTTGAACGAGATTACTGAGTTGGCCCATCATGGACCGGAGGATGTGTTTATTTCTGTTATTATGCTGATAGGTTCATTTTTTATTTTACTATCAATTAATGTACCTTTGACTTTAATAACTTTTATTTTAATTCCTTTTATGATTTTCTTTACTATTAAGCTCAATCTGGCTATGCGTACTAATTTCAGAGATATTCGTAAGGTTATTGGTGAGGTTAATACCAATGTTGAAGAAAGTTTACTAGGTATTAGAGTTGTCCAGTCATTTGCTAATGAAGGATATGAACAAGATAAATTTGATATTGGCAATAGGAAATTTAAGGATTTAAGGACTCATGCTTTTAAATTGATGGGTATTTTTAGTGGTGGTATTTTATGGTTTGCCAGTATGTTGACTATGATTAGTCTTGTAGCTGGTGGTTATTTTGTGCTTAAAGGTTCAATTAATCTTGGTGATATGGTGGCATATCTTCTGTATATGGGGATTATGGTTCAACCTATTAAAAAGGTGGCTTCATTTGCTGAGTTATATCAAAGGGGAATGGCTGGTTATAATCGTTTTTATGAGTTGATTAAGTTGTCTCCTGACATTGTTGATAAGAAAGATGCTGTGGTGCTTAAGGATGTTAAAGGTGATGTTCTTTTTGAGAATGTTTCTTTTCGATACAGCGAGGAGGGTAATTTTGTTCTTAAAAATTTGAACCTTCATGTTTTTCCAGGGGATACGGTAGCTATTGTTGGACCTTCAGGAGTTGGTAAGACGACTTTGTGCAATTTGATTCCTAGGTTTTACGAAGTTGATTCTGGGCAGATATATATTGATGATATTCCTATTGATGATGTGACGATGTTGTCCTTGCGTGAGAATGTTGGCATAGTTGCTCAGGATGTATTTTTGTTTTCTGGAACTATTGCAGAAAATATTGCTTATGGCAGGATTTCAGATTATTCTATGAATGATGTTATTGCAGCGGCTAAATTAGCTTTTATTGATGATTTTATAATGACATTAGAAGAGGGGTATTATACTTATGTTGGTGAAAGGGGTATTAAGTTATCTGGTGGACAGAAGCAAAGGATTGCTATTGCCAGAATTTTCCTTAAAAACCCGCCAATCTTGATTTTTGATGAGGCTACTTCAGCTCTTGATACTAAGAGTGAGAAGATTGTTCAAAAGTCGATGGAGATATTATGTAAGAATAGGACTACTTTTATAATCGCTCATAGGTTGTCAACTGTCAGAGGCGCAGGACGCATCCTGGTCTTAACTGATGATGGTATTGCGGAAAGTGGTACCCATGAAGAGTTGATGGCTCTGGGTGGCACATATACAGGCTTGTATGATGCGTTTACTGAATAGACAGGTTTATTTGAATAACAAAACAGGAGCTGGTAATCAACCAGCTCCTGTTTTTTCATATTCTATATCTTTTTTACTAAGGGTGCATCTAAGGAAACTGCCTTTTTAAAATCTGTTCCTATTAGTGGTTCAGCATATTTGATGAAGGCAGGGGTTATGTTGTTCCCTTGTTCATTGATGAATTCATCAGCCATATGTTTAGTTTTGGCAGCAATATTTTCTAATTGGGTTAGTGTATATTGGATTTCGTATTCCCCTATTCTATCAAGTATTACTGACCCACTTTGGTATTCTTCCATCATGGCAAATTGTACTGCTGCCATTCCTACTAGTCTGGCTTCTTTTTGATCAGTATCTGAAATACTTCCGGGGAAGCTTCTTTGCAGATAACCGAAAGTGTCAGCTCTGACTCTTGAGACCTTTAGTTTTTCTTTTATTGTTTTGCTTAGCATGTCTCCAAGTTCTCCACCGGCAAGTTCTATGTTGCCATGTGAGTCTCTGCTCACGTTGGTTTTTAGTTTTGCTGCAATTGGTATGCCTTCTTCATCTATTATTCCTTCTGAAACGGCAATAACACAACGTCCTAATCTGTTGTAAACTGTCGCCACATCTTTTAAGAATTGATCTATGTTAAAGGACCTTTCTGGTAGATAAATCAGGTGTGGTCCGTCTTCTTCATTTCTTCGCCCTAAAGCTGATGCTGCTGTTAGAAAGCCTGCGTGTCTGCCCATGACAATGCCTATGTAAATCCCGTTTAGGGCTTTTGTTTCCAGGTTTACTCCCATAAAGGCTTGAGCAACGAATCTTGCTGCTGAACCAAAGCCTGGGGTATGATCGTTTATAACTAGATCGTTGTCTATTGTTTTTGGTATATGGAAAGCTTTGAATTCGTAGTTTTCCTTTTCTGCGTATTCGTTTACTAGTTTTACTGTATCAGAAGAGTCATTTCCTCCAATATAGAAAAAATATCTAATGTTGTATTTTTTAAAGACTTGGAATATTTTTTCGCAATATTTTTGGTCTGGTTTATCTCTGGTTGACAGTAGTGCCGCACATGGTGTGAGGGCTACCTCTTCGAGGTTTTGTTCTGAAGCGTTAGTCAGGTTGAGAAAGTTTTCTTCAATTATGCCTCTTACTCCGTGTAGTGCGCCATATATTGCAGTTATTTCCTTATGTTTTTTCATTTCTATAACTGCTCCTGCTAGTGATTGGTTAATTACTGCAGTAGGTCCGCCTCCCTGGGCGATGATAGCGTTTCCTTTGATATTCATTGGGCCTCCTTTATGCTTGTTATTCCTGTTTAATTATATCAAATATGGTGTTGATAAAATAGTGTTACAGAATAGGGTTTGTTTATGGTATAATTATTAACGATGCGAGGGTGGCGGAATGGCAGACGCGCACGCTTGAGGGGCGTGTGAGTAACATCGTGTGGGTTCAAGTCCCATTCCTCGCACCATATAAGATACGGTAATCGATAGATTTAAATCGATTACCGTATCTTATTTTTAATTTATTTTTAATTTTTTAAAATCAAAAATTTTATATGCCAACACTTTTAGCTGATTATTAATAAGGAACCAGACTAGTGCATAGCCCCAGACGAATAGTGCCCAACCCCATCCAAGTGGTGTCATAAACAAGCCGTAAACTGCGTTCATAAGATTTACGGTGTTTTTAAAGAAGAATACCATATCAAACATTTTGGTATAAAAATAAATTATTGCTGTTTTAGATTGATAATGCACTGATTTTCCAGTATATTTTCACCCTATCATCCTTGCAACTGCAAGCATACCCTGAAATACATTGAGTTCTTATAATTATGAGTTACACCCATGCAATTAAACCTTTGCTTTTGGAGGGTCTGCTTCTCTTTTCTCCGGTAAAAAATCCGGTAAGTCTAGTCGTGCTACGCCAATTAGGTTATCAGCCATTCCATAATATACATCGAAACGGTCTGGCTGATCAATATCGAGACGTTGGTCGATACCTGTGGGGAAAACTACGTTTTCAATTGTCCCTTTACGTTCCTCTGACAACGTTGGAATAAGAATCGGATCCGAAGAACGATAGCGAATCATTTGTGGGTGCTCCTTAGAGAGTATCATTGCCCCGGCTGAGTAACGTAAACGTTTTTTTTCGTTGTCATTTGACTCTGTTATTTCTCCTACTCCGTGATAAATGATCAACCAACCGTGTTTTGTCAGTATTGGTGGGGTTCCACCACCTATTTTAAGACGCTCCCAGGGCATCACTGGAGTTGCCAACCGGTGATGTGAGTTAAAAAGACCAATATGAAAAGAGTTATCATAAATAGTCGGTATCGGGCAGTATGAAATCCAGATGCTCTCATGAGTAATATCAACCTTTCTGGGTTTGGCATCATGAGAAGTTTCATCAGGACGAGTACCTGGAAATAGTGGGCGATGGATTAGACCCAATTGCATTTTACCATTATGGTTAGGGATTGGGATGGGAAAAATACTGGCATCTTTATCATCCACATGGACAAAATCGATACCTTGATAAGGATCAAAGGTTGCAAGACCAAGTCGCTTCCAGTGGAATAAATCATCTGAGATAGCTATGGCAATTCGAGGGCCTTGGGAAGAAAATGCAGTATAAGTCATTATATAGCACTTAAGTTTTTCCATAAATGTAATACGAGGGTCCTCACATCCACCGCCATCGGGTCGCAGTTCATAATCGGCTTCCGGTTCTAAGGCGATACCCAAACGCTTAACAGCGTATGGGTCACCAGACTTATTAAACAGAACCTTGGCTAT
This sequence comes from Bacillota bacterium, assembly GCA_024635955.1. Taxonomy (GTDB): domain Bacteria; phylum Bacillota; class TC1; order TC1; family TC1; genus WTXA01. The sequence goes on along the minus strand of JAGXHX010000063.1, from coordinate 2,636 downwards.
ACCGATTCGGGAATAATTTCCCTTACCAACTATTCTTGGAAAAAGATACAATTCACCATCAGGTCCACGAATAGCCGCAGGATTAAGAACACCTTCGACTTCCTGAGGATTTCCCGGTTCTGATTTCATAATAATTCCTAGACGATTTAATATAAATTCACTCATAATTAGCTCCTTTCTTTAGCTGTGAAAAGTGTATTCACAAATTAGTTAACTATGACAAATCGTTATTTAAACAGGCGATAATTGTCTGAATAATTAGTTTGGTTTCATTAGGACCCATAACTGGAATAGAAACAACACCTGTTTCTTTTACTGGATAGTCGTTCCCTCCTGGGAAAAGGGCATCGCCGATAAAAATCATATCTTTTATTGGAATGCCAAGAATGTCCTTCAGCTTTCTAATTCCATAAGCTTTGTCAATGCCCAACTTGGTGATATCAATAGATGTTGTACCACCCATTCGGACGGAAAAACCTGGAATATAAGTATCTAGAATTCCTTTGATTTTTTTCCGTTTTGTGAAATCCGGGTCCCATTTTTCTTTTGCTTCCAAGGGAGCCTGTTGACCTAATGCGGAAAAGGTTATCTGACTACCACGATCTTCAATAACTTCTCCCCAGATCTTTTCAGGTTTAAAGCCAGTTACATCAAGCGCTCTTTTAAGAGAAATTATGATTTTTTCGGTTTCTTCAACAGTGAAATCTTCTGAATAGAGCTTTTTCCATTCTTCTGTATATTGGAAAAATTTTGTTCCACAGGTAGGAAGAAGGTATAGATTTTCAAGGACTTTATCCTTGGGTAGATTTGAGAGTAGTTGCTTTTTAAATTGCGGCCAGTCACCGCCCGAAATTACAGCCACTTTGACTATCCTGAGAAGATCATATAACAATACTGACATTTCGTTATCAAGAGAAGATTTACTTAAAGCCATCGTCCCGTCTAGATCAAAAACTATGAGTTTTTTCATTATTTGTTCACCTCCGAGTCTGATTCTGGTAATGCAATTTCAAATAGATTAACAGCACTACTTGGTGTAAAAGTACAGGCTCCGACTATCGCTGGCAAAAGCATTATTTCACCTTTTTCAAGAGCATAATTAACACCCTTATATTCTAATTGACCTCTGCCTGCAACACACACTAAAATACGAGGTTTTCCATCATTAACGACTATATATGGTAATTCTCCTTGTATTCGCCACAATTTAAAATACTTGCAGTCAAAGATCTTCTCACGCAGAACTGGCACTGTGGACTCTGTCTTTCCAACTACCGGCCCTTCTGCTTCTTGATCGAAATCAATACTCGAAATTGCCTCTTCAATCTGCAGTGCTCGATGTTTTCTCGTTTTTAAGTCAATATGGTTCCAATCATACAGACGATATGTGATATCACTGTTTTGCTGAATTTCGAATACCAAAACGTCTTTGCCAAGGGAGTGTACAGTCCCTCCGGGTATAAAGAAACCTTCACCGGGTTTCGGCTTGAAGCTTGCAATAAAGTCTGCTACCGATTCATTTTTAAGTGCTTGCCGAAGATCCTTCTCAGTGGTTCCTGGTTTCAAACCAGCATATATGCGGCTTTCAGGACCAGCATCCAAAACAATCCATGCTTCAGTTTTTCCGTGTCCTCCTTCAGGAATATTATCTGTCTGTCTGTCTAATGGATGGACCTGCACCGAAAGCATCTTATGGACGTCGAGGAACTTCAAAAGGAGTGGGAATTTCTCATAATTACGAGCTAATACTCCCATCATATGGTCTTGGTACTGCTCCATTAATTGAGCAATAGTCAATCCTTTAAGGGGTCCTTCGGCGACACGACTGGGATGAACATCCCGATCACTGAGTAACCAGGCCTCTCCAATCTGGCCGTCGTCTGGCAAAGGTTCGGAGAGTAGTTGGGATAAATTCCGACCACCCCAAATCTTATATTCATAAATTGGTTTAAATTTAAGGGGATAAAGAGGTATTTGATTTTTAATAAGAGTCATTATCACCACGCTCATTTCTCAACTTATAGCTATTCGACTAAATAGATAAGTAGTCTGATATTAGTTTTCATTTATTTCTTTTTCCAGTACATCATTGTATTCACCACGGCGAGCAGCAGAGTTACACTTAGCTCTATGAAGCAGCGCTTGTTGCGCCGCCAAAACATTTTCTTCTTCACCCTGCCAAATCTTCAAAGCAGGTTGCTGAATAGCACGGGCGAATGAAAAGGACAATCCCCATGGCAGTCTAGATTTGAATCTGACATTCATGGCATTCAAGCGAGCTGAGGCAAGTTCAGAGGACTGTCCTCCAGATAGGAAAGCAATCCCCGGTACGTTATTAGGTATGACTTTCAGAAAGCAATTAATTGTAGCGTCTGCTACCTCATCCACTGTTACCTGAAAGGGACAGTCCAAACCCGGAAGCACCATGTTAGGCTTCAAAATTATACCCTCTAGATTAATATTTTGTATTTGGAGTTGCTTAAAAACTTCTTTTAAAACTTCTTCCGTAACCTTACTGCACTCCTCAAGCGTATGTTCACCTTCCATTAGAACTTCAGGCTCAACGACTGGGACTAGTCCGGATTCCTGGCACATACTTGCATAGAGAGCTAATGACTTTGCATTGAGCTCAATGC
>JAGXHX010000062.1 GCA_024635955.1 Bacillota bacterium | reverse complement strand
GTGGGCCCACCAAGGGCGTTTAGCTCAGCTGGGAGAGCGCTTGCCTTACAAGCAAGATGTCGGCGGTTCGATCCCGTCAACGCCCACCAAGACCTCATAACGAGGTCTTTTTTTTTTAAGGAGTATAAGTGATGAAAATAAATTCAAGAGTTGATAAAGTTCTTAATTATATACCAAAGAGTTCCAAAGTTGCTGACATTGGATGTGATCATGGATATGTTTTAATAAAAGGTGTATTAGAAGCTATTATTATAAAAGGTGTTGGGGTTGAGGTTGCCAAGGGGCCTTACCAAAAGGCAAAAGTCAATATACAAGAATATAATATGGAAAATTACATAGATATTAGATTAGGCAATGGTTTAGAACCTTTAGAAATTAATGACTGTGATGTTTGTGTTATTGGAGGAATGGGTGGAAGACTGATAACCAATATACTTTCAGATAATTTAGAAAAAGCAAGATCATTCAAACGCTTAATATTTCAACCAATGAATAGTGAATGGATCCTAAGAAAATATCTTGTAGAGAATAATTGGAAAATAATTGATGAAGATATTTTAATTGATGATAGATTATATCTTTACATTATTGCTGAGAAGGGTAATATGGTAGTATATGATGATTTCTTTTTTGAAATTGGACCAGTGTTAGTAAACAAGAAAGATATGGGGAGAAATAAATATATTAAAGAAAAAATATTTAAACTTGAAAAAATATTAAAAAATATAAAAAGTATAGAGCTAAAAGAAAAAAATAAAATTGAAAATATAAAGGATTCTATAGAAAAATGGAGAAATTATCTTGAATACTAATGATATTACAGATTTATTAGAGAGTTGGTATCCTTTGGACCTTGCAGAAGATTGGGATAATTCTGGCTTGCAAATTAGACCTAAAACTGAGAATATATCTGGTATAGTTGTGGGGTTAACTTTAAATAATGTTATAATTGAAGAAGCTATAAACAGAGGCGCAAATTTAATTGTTTGTCATCATCCTATGTTCTTTGATGATCAGAATAAATATGACCTTTTAAATATTAAATCTAATAATCTTAGTAAATTTTTAACAATTAAAGGTATCGGTTTTTATGCTTTACATACTAATTTTGATAAAAAACATATGGCCAGGGTCCTTGCAGAACTATTAGATTTATCTAACATAAAAGTTTTAGATAAAAAAACATCATTAGGTTTAGTTGGTGATTTAAAAAAACATTATACATATAATGATTTACTTTTAAAAATATCAAAAATACTTAAGATCGACTGTGTAAAATATAGTGACGTAGAGCTAAATAAAATTATTGAAAAAGTGGCGATATGTCCAGGTTCAGGGAAAGATTTTTTAGATATTGCAATTGAAAGTTCAGATATATATTTAACAGGAGATTTAAACTATCATTCTTTTGAAAAAGCAGTATACTTTAATTACCCATTAGTAGATATAGGTCATTATAGTAGTGAAATAATCGGGGTTAAGAGTTTATCAGCAAAAATGAAGGAAAATATTAATATCCCTATTGAGTTTTATGAAGGTAAAGATTTCCACAAAAATTTTAAAAAATAAGAAAATTACATTTGGAGGTATATTATGGTTAAAATTCTAGTAGTTGATGATGAACCGAAAATCAGAGAATTAATTGTTAAATATGGTCAGTTTGATGGACATGAAGTTGTCGAAGCTGAAAATGGTTTAGATGCACTCAATAAAGTTAAAAATGAAAATTTTGACGTGATTATAATGGATGTAATGATGCCAGAACTTGATGGATTTACTGCTGTCAAGGAAATAAGAAAATTCAGTAACACTCCAGTATTAATGCTTTCAGCCCGTGGTGAAGAATATGATAAAATACATGGTTTTGAGGTTGGGGTAGATGACTATGTGGTTAAACCTTTTTCTCCAAAGGAGTTAATGATGCGTATTGAAGCAATATTAAGAAGAGGTAAGTCATTAGAAACCGAAAGAGATATATTTACGTACAAAAGCTTGAAAATTGATTTTACTGCTAGAAGTGTTTTTATAGATGGTCATGAAATACAATTATTCCCTAGAGAATATGATTTGTTATTTTATATGGTTAAAAATAAAGGAATAGCTTTAACTAGAGAAAAATTATTAAATAAGGTTTGGGGTTATGATTATTTTGGCAATGATAGAACATTAGATACACATGTCAAATTATTGAGAAAAAGTTTAGGTGATTATGCTGATTGCATAAAAACATTAAGAGGAGTAGGATATAGATTTGAAATCAACGAATAAGAAGGGTTTATCTCTTAAATTATATTTACTTTTTTATATGATTGTTTTTGTTTTCATAACATTGATTTTGTTATGGTTATTTCAAGTTGTATTTTTAGAGGATTTTTATAGTACTATTAAAAGAAAAAGCCTAGATGATGTAGTACATTCCATTGAAGCGACAGTTAGCGAAAAAGACACTAAAGAATTAAACGAACTTGAAACAAAAAACAAAATACTTAGAACAGCTACTGACAATAATGTTATCGCAGTTATTGCAGATTATGATAAAAGAATTTTTTTCAATAATAGTGATTTAAGACAGAGAGACTTTATAGACGAATTTATGACAACGGCAGAATTTGAATATTTATATCAATCGGCTAAAGATAGCATAGGTGAACCTCAATATTTAAGCATGAAAAACTCTGAACTTTTACAGATAACTACTGCTAGAGGTAGTAATTTAATTGGAAATATAACATCTTTTCCAATAGAGAATAATTTGAATAATGGTGAAAGCCTTATATATTTTAATATGATTAGAAATAAAGGTGAAGACATTATCACACTAATGGTTATGATGGAACTGACACCTGTAAATACTACAGTGGAGACGTTAAGAGTACAATTATTTTATGTTACGGCATTAATGTTAGCTGTGGCCAGTGTTTTAGCAATCGTTATTTCACATAAAATAGCTAAACCGATTGAGAAAATAACTAAAGGTGCCAAAAAACTCGGTAAAGAAAGATATTTGTCAAATTTAGACTCTCCGATTAAAGAAGTTGGAGAATTAAATAATACCCTATATTTTGTCGATAAAGAATTGGAAAAAATTGAAGGAATAAGAAGAGAACTTATGGCTAATATTTCTCACGATTTAAGAACTCCTTTGACAATGATACAAGGATATAGTGAAGTAATGAGAGATATTCCCGGGGAAAACAACAAAGATAATATTCAAGTAGTTATTGATGAAGCTCAAAGGTTACAAAGTTTAGTAAATGACATATTAGAACTTTCAAGGTTAGAAGAGCAAAAATACAGATTAAGAGTAGTTAAATATAATTTAACTGAAAGCTTAAAAGATATAGTTTCAAGGTATCAATCAATGCTGTCATCAAAAGGATACGTTTTAAAGTTCAACTATGATAAAGAAGTGTTTGTAGAAGCTGATGAATTGAAAATGTCTCAGGTAATATACAATCTGCTTAATAATGCAGTCACATATACAGGTGATGATAAGAGTATTGAAATAAAACAAAAAATCGTTGGAAAGTATGTCAGAGTTGAAATCATTGATACTGGAGAAGGTATTGAAGAAAGTAAAATTCTAGATATTTGGGAAAGATATTATAAGATTGATAGTAAACATAGAAGAGCACAAATAGGTTCTGGAATTGGTTTATCAATTGTTAAGTCTATTGTGGAACAACACAAAGGTTTTGTTGGTGTAAACTCTTCAAAACAAGGGTCTATCTTCTGGTTTGAGATACAAATTTTGGAAGAAAAGGATCAAAAGGATGAAAAACTATAAATTTTCAATTAATTAACAAATGATGGTATGAGCATATTGCTTATACCATCTTTTATTGCTATACTTAAAAAGTACGAAAAAACACCTTGATAGATTATTTGTCTGGTGCCGTAAGGTTAGCAAATAAAGTGAAATTAAGGGATGAAAAAAACCAAGGAGGAAGAAAAATGGCTGTAATATCAATGAAACAATTATTAGAAGCTGGTGTGCATTTTGGACACCAAACAAAAAGATGGAATCCTAAAATGGCGAGATACATCTTTACCGCGAGAAATGGTATTTATATCATCGACTTGCAAAAAACAGTTCATAAAATCGACGAAGCTTATAATTTCTTAAGAGAAATTGCAAGCAAAGGTGAAAAAGTCCTATTTGTTGGAACTAAAAAACAAGCTCAGGAATCTGTAAGAGATGAGGCCGTAAGATCAGGAAGCTACTATGTTGACCAAAGATGGTTAGGTGGTATGTTAACTAATTTTTCTACTATTAAAAAAAGAAGCAAATACTTAAAAGACCTTAAAGTTCAAGAAGAAGATGGTACTTTTGATAGTTTGCCTAAAAAAGAAGTTATTGAACTGAAAAAAGAAATGGAAAAGTTAGAACGTTTTCTTGGTGGTATCAAGGATATGAATAGAGTTCCAGGAGCATTATTTATAATTGATCCTAAAAAAGAGAGAATTGCTATAGCTGAAGCTATAAAATTAGGAATTCCAATAGTCGCTATTGTTGATACTAACTGTGATCCAGATGAGATCGATTATGTAATACCAGGAAACGATGATGCAATTAGAGCTGTTAAATTGATTTCAGGTAAAATGGCAGATGCTATAATTGAAGGACATCAATCACAAGTTGATAGTGAAAATTTTGCAGATATCCCTCTTACTGAAGAAGAATCTGCTAAAGTTGACGAAGAGGAGGCTAAATAATGATTAGCGCTAACCAAGTAAAAGAGTTAAGAGAGCGTACAGGCGCAGGAATGATGGATTGTAAAAAAGCTTTAACAGAAACAGATGGTAATACTGAAAAAGCTATAGAATATTTAAGAGAAAAAGGCTTGTCAGCAGCAGCTAAAAAAGCTGGGCGTATAGCTACTGAAGGATTAATTCAAACTTACATTCATGGTGGTGGACGTATTGGAGTGATCCTAGAATTAAATTGTGAAACTGATTTTGTTGCTAAAACTGATGATTTCAAAGATTTAGCTAAAGATATAGCAATGCATATTGCAGCTGCAAGACCTGAGTTTTTAAAAGCTGATGAAGTACCTCAAGACGTACTTGAAAAAGAAAAAAATATTTTAAAAGCTCAAGCATTAAATGAAGGTAAACCAGAAAAAATCGTTGAAAAAATGGTTGAAGGAAGAATTGCTAAATATTTTAAAGATGTTTGTTTATTAGAACAACCATTTGTAAAGGATCCAGATAAAACCATTAGTCAGTTGATTACTGAAAAAGTAGCTAAAATTGGAGAGAATATTTCTATCAGAAGATTTGTTCGATATGAATTAGGTGAAGGAATGGCTAAAAAGGAAGACAACTTTGCTGATGAAGTTGCTTCAATGATGGGAAAGTAATATTTAAATTAAGGCACATTGCTTATGGTAATGTGCTTTTTCTGTGTAATTGTTGATTTTTTTGAAAAGAACTTATCTTATTAAGAATACATAAATTAAATAAATGAATGAAATTTACTTAAAAATAAGTTATAATATAATAAAGAATTTATGGGGTGAAATATGAATGATGTGAAATATAAAAGGATAATTCTGAAGATCAGTGGAGAAGCTTTGGCTGGTAACGAAGGATTCGGATTAGATGGGGCAACTTTAAATACAATTGCTGAGGAAGTAAGAGAAATTTCAGATTTAGGAGTACAAATTGCAATCGTTGTTGGTGGAGGTAATATATGGCGTGGAGTAAAAGGGAGTGAAGAAAAAGGTATTGAAAGAGCTAATGCTGATTATATGGGCATGCTGGCAACTTCAATTAACGCACTTGCACTTCAAGGTGCATTTGAAAAACAAGGGTTGGATACCAGAGTTATGTCAGCAATAGAAATGAGACAAATTGCTGAACCATATATAAGAAGGAGAGCTATCAGACACCTTGAGAAAAACAGAATAGTAATATTTGCAGCAGGAATAGGAAATCCATATTTTTCAACAGATACTACTGCAGCTTTGAGAGCTGCAGAAATAGATGCAGAAGTAATATTAATGGCAAAAAAAGTAGATGGAGTTTATAATGCTGATCCAAACAAAGATGTTAATGCAGTTAAATATGACCATTTAAGTTTTATTGATGTTTTAAATAACGGTCTTAAAGTTATGGACTCAACAGCGGCTTCTTTATGCATGGATAATAATATAAAAATCATAGTTTTTAATTTAACAGAAAAAGGGAATATTTTTAAAGCTATTACAGGAGATCAAATAGGAACAATTATTGGAGGATAAAATGGAAGAGTTGAAACTGATATTAAATCAAGCAGATGAAAAGATGGATAAAATAATTGATGCTTTAAAAGAACATCTTAAAAGCATTAGAACTGGAAGAGCTAATCCTGCTTTATTAGATGGGATATTTGTCAAGTACTATGGTGTAGAAACGCCAATAACGCAAGTGGGAACAATATCAGCTCCTGAAGCTAATCTATTAGTAGTTCAACCTTGGGATAAAACTGCTTTAAAGGATATTGAAAAAGCAATTATAGGATCTGATAGGGATTTGAACCCTAATAATGATGGTAATATAATCAGAATTCCAATACCTGTATTAACTTCAGATAGAAGAAAAGATTTAGTCAAACAAGTTAAAAAAATTGCAGAAGAATTTAAAGTTCAAGTTAGAAATGTTAGAAGAGATTGTAATGATGATTTAAAAAAGCTTGAAAAAGGAAGTGTGTCTGAAGATATTCTCAGCAATGCGATTGATGATGTTCAAGAGCTAACTGACAAGTCAATTAAACATATAGATGATATTATTAAAATAAAAGAAACGTCAATACTGGAGATATAGCATGTTAAAAGATTATATTGTTCCAAGACATCTTGGAATAATTATGGATGGAAATGGTCGTTGGGCTAAAAAAAGAGGCTTACTGCGTATTAATGGACATAAAGAAGGTATGCTTGTTTTAAAAAGAACAGTTGAATCTTGTAAAAATTTAGGCGTAGACTTTTTAACTGTCTATGCTTTTTCTACGGAAAATTGGAAAAGACCCAAATTAGAAGTATCATTTCTATTGAATCTTTTAAAATATTATATAAATTCTGAACTGGATTATTTAAAAGAAAATAATGTATCTTTGCGATTTATAGGATCTAGAATAGGATTAGACAAAAAAATTATTTCTATGATGGAAATGATAGAAAAAGAAACTAGTAATGGAACAGAAATGATATTTTCTATAGCTTTCAATTATGGTGGACGAATGGAAATATCTGATAGTGTAAAAGAGATAGCACTAATGGTTAAAAATGGGAATTTACTACCAGAAGATATTAATGAAGATTTAATTACAAATCATTTATATACTAAAAATATACCTGATCCTGATTTAATTATTAGAACCTCAGGAGAATTTAGAATAAGTAATTTTCTGCTATGGCAAAGTGCTTATAGCGAATATTATATAACTGATATATTATGGCCGGAATTTAATGAGGAAGAATTGGTTAAAGCTTTTAAAGTATTTAGTGCAAGAAATAGAAGATTTGGAGGTATTTAGAATGACTAAGGAATTTAAAACAAGAACTTTAACTGGAGTATTGCTAGTTTTGGTAATTGGTACAGCTATCTTGTTAGGAGGTCTGTGGTTTTGGTCTACTAGTCTTTTACTATCAACATTGTTTTACAGAGAATATATAAACATTTATAAGACAAAAAAAAGTCATGGGTTTTTCTTTAGCACTGGTGTTATAGGAATCTTATATTATGTAGGTTTATATTTCGATTACAGATTCACACTCCAAATCAGTTTGCTATTACTTCTAATTTATGGTGCTTTTCATGTAATAACAAAATATCCTCAATATACATATAAGAATATAAAAACCACAATTTTCGGATTTTTATATTGTTATATGTTTTTAAGTTCTCTATATTTACTAAGAAGTGAAGAACTTGGACTGCAATGGATTATATTTATACTCCTTGTAAGTATACTAGGAGATGTAGGTGCATATCTTGTAGGTAAAAAGATTGGTAAAAATAAAATTGCCCCAGTCTTAAGTCCTGGCAAAACTATTGAAGGTTTAATAGGTGGTTTGATATTTGGTACTACAGGAGGAATTTTATACGCTGTTACTGTTTTAAATAAATCTATTCCAGTTAGCGCATTGATTTGTATAGCTATAGTCTTTATTGGATTAATGGGCGATTTATTTGAATCTCATTTAAAAAGGGAAGTTAATTTAAAAGATACCGGCACTTCATTGCCTGGCCACGGAGGCTTTTTAGACAGATTTGATGCAATAATATTCATCTCAGGTTTTATATATATACTATTAGAGGTGAAAAATTGAAAAAAATAGTAATACTCGGTTCAACAGGCTCAATAGGAACCCAAAGCCTAGAAGTAATTGAAGAACAAAAAGAAAATTTCCAAGCTTACGGTTTAGTTGGTGGCACAAATATTAATCTTCTAATAGCCCAAGCTAAAAAGTTTAAACCTACTTGGGTTGGGATACAAGATGAAAGTAAGTATTCTGAATTAAAAGAAAGATTACCTAAAGACATAAAAGTTGTTGCTGGTGACAACGGTATCGAAGAAATAATTGCTGACTCTGACTACCAAGTTCTATTAGCTGCCATTAGTGGTATAGCTGGGTTAAAATCAACTATTAAAGGTATTGAATCAGGAAAAGATATTGCCTTAGCTAATAAGGAAACTCTCGTTGCTGGTGGTGAATTGATAATGAATTTAGTTAAGCAAAAAGGAGTTAACCTTTTACCAGTAGATAGTGAACATAGTGCTATTTTTCAAAGCATGAATAATCATAAAAGAAAAATTAAAAAAATATTAATTACAGCATCTGGGGGGCCTTTTAGAGATTATGAAGAAGAAGATTTGAAAGGTGTTACGGTTGAAGATGCTTTGAATCATCCTAACTGGTCAATGGGCAGAAAAATTACGATAGATTCTGCTACTCTTGCAAATAAAGCCTTAGAAGTCATAGAAGCTCATTATCTATTCGATTGTCCATATGAAAATATTGAGGTGTTAATACATAAAGAAAGTATCATACATTCAATGGTTGAATTTATTGATACTTCAATAATAGCCCAACTAGGTTATCCCAGTATGAAGTTGCCTATTCAATATGCTTTAACCCATCCAGAAAGCTTAGCAGTAAAATGGCCTTCTTTAGATTTAGCAGCTATTGGATCTTTGAATTTTAGTAAGCCTAAAGAATACTTTAAAGCATTAAGTTTAGGAATAGAGGCTGGCAAATCAGGCAGAAGTGCTCCAATTATTTTTAATGGAGCGAACGAATTAGCTGTTGATTATTTTATTAAAGGGAAAATATCATTTTTGCAGATTGCTGATATGATTGATAAAGCTTTAAATAATATAGATAAGATTGCAATTAATAGTTTTGAGGATATTGTATTTGTAGATAAATTAACTAGAGACTACCTAGAAAGGAGTTTTTAATGGGTATAATTTCGATAATATTAGGGATTTTAGCAATAGGTATTATTGCACTAATACATGAAGTAGGTCATTATTTTTTCGCTAGAAGAGCTGGGATTAGAGTGTTGGAACTATCTATTGGTGCAGGACCAAAAATATTTTCATTTACCAAGAATGAAACACAATATACGATTAGACCCATCCCATTTCTAGCATATGTACGATTAGATGAAGATGGAAATGGAAGTCTTTCAGATGCAACAGTATTTCAAAGATTTCTCTTATATATAGGAGGAGTTTTTTTTAATTTAATGACTGCATTATTCATTTTGACTTTAATAGGAGTTTTTTCTGGTATTTATACAGATAATATTATTGTTGGTGATGTTGCGAAGGACAAACCGGCATATAATGTTTTAGAAAGAAATGATCAGATAGTAGCAATAAATGATACTAAAGTTAACGGATATGCGGCGTTAGAAACTCAATTAAATAAATATGGAAATACAGAAATAGAATTGACTGTTTTAAGATCAAATAAAGAAGAAAACTTAAATATTATACCAGTGTTGGATAAAGAGAGTGACAGATATGTCCTAGGTTTTTTCTTTGCTAAAGAAAAACTGAATATATTTACAAGTATTACCAATTCTGCTAATATGATTTGGGATTATGTTTCTCAAACTTTTGTTATGTTGGGGAATTTAGTTACGGGACAAGCTAATCCAAGTGCAAATTTAGTTGGTATTGTTGGGATAGTAGCTATTTCTAGTGATTTTACTTCTAAATTTTCGGACTATATGCTATTCATAGCAGTGATAAGCATAGGAATGGCAGTAGTAAACATTTTACCTATTCCAGCTTTAGACGGGGGTAAAATTGTTTTACTTGGAGTTGAAAAAATAATTGGACGTAAAGTTAATAAAGAATTTGAAGCTAAATTGACTATTATTGGATTTGCATTATTAATAATGCTAATGGTATTCACAACAGTAAATGATTTGCTTAATTTGTTTGGAGGCTAGCATGAGAAGAAAAACAAGTACAATATACGTAAGAGATGTACCTATTGGCAGTAATCATCCAATAGTAGTTCAATCTATGTGCAATACTGATACTAGAGACATTAAAAGTACTCTAAATCAAATTAATTAACTAGCAAATGCTGGTTGTAAAATAGTTAGACTTGCTATCGTAGATGATATTGCAATTAAATCATTAAGTGAAATAATGAAGGAAAGTTGTATTCCTGTTATTGCTGATATTCATTTTGATTATAAATTAGCCCTAGGAGCTATAAAAGCTGGTGTTGATGGATTAAGAATCAATCCAGGTAACATTGGAAGTGAAGATAAGGTAGTTAAAGTTATTGAAGCTGCAAGAGATAAAAAACTGCCCATAAGAATTGGTGTTAATGGTGGTTCACTAGATAAAAAAATAATGGAAAAATATGGTGGATTATGTCCGGAAGCAATGGTCGAGAGTGCTTTAGAAAACATTTATCTATTAGAAAGATTGAATTATCCATGGATGAAAGTATCATTAAAATCATCTAAAGTTCCAATGATGCTAAGGGCATATGAACAATTGGCTGAAAAAGTTGACTATCCATTTCATATTGGTGTAACAGAAGCAGGAACTGAAAAATCAGGTTTAATAAAATCAGCTGTAGGAATAGGTGCTTTATTAGATAAAGGAATAGGAGATACTTTAAGAGTATCTCTAACAGCAGATCCTATAAAAGAAATATATGCTGGTTATGAAATATTAAAAGTATTAGGTTTATCAAAGAAAGGTGCAACATTAATTTCTTGCCCTACTTGTGGAAGAACTGAAATTAACTTAATTCTTCTAGCTCAAAAGGTTGAAGAATTAGTTGAAAAAATAGACGTTCCAATAACAGTTGCAGTAATGGGTTGCCCAGTAAATGGACCAGGTGAAGCCAAAGAAGCTGATATTGGTATCGCTGGTGGTTTGAAACAGGGATTGATATTCAAAAAAGGAAAAATTATTGCTAAAGTTAAAGAAGAATACCTGTATCAAGAATTTGTTAAAGAATTAGAAAAAACAGTGCAAGAATATAAGGAGGAAAATAATGAGGGTTTCACAACTTTTTAATAAAACACTTAAAGAAGATCCAGCTGAAGCAGAGATTATTAGTCATTCCCTTTTAATAAGAAGTGGAATGATACGAAAGCTAGCACCAGGTGTCTTTTCATATTTACCACTAGGTTGGAGAGTTTTAAATAAAATTAGTAATATTATTAGAGAAGAAATGATTAGAGCTGGTTTTCAAGAACTTATGATGCCTATTATACAGCCAAAGGAATTATGGGAGCAAAGTGGCAGATGGTTTGTTTATGGTAAAGAACTTATTAGATTTAAAGACAGACATGGTAGAGAATATTGTTTAAGTCCTACTCATGAAGAAGTGATCACTACACTAGTTAAAAATGAAATAAAATCATATAAAGATTTACCTTTAAATTTATATCAAATTCAAAATAAATATAGAGACGAGGTAAGACCTAGGTTTGGACTTATTAGAAGCAGAGAATTTTTAATGAAAGACGGTTATTCTTTTAATAGAAATGAAGAGTCCTTAAATCAAACCTATGAAGAAATGTATGATGCTTATAGCAGGATATTTACACGATGTGGCTTGAATTTTAGAGCTGTAGAAGCTGATTCAGGGGCTATAGGTGGGGCATCAAGCCATGAGTTCATGGTGTTAGCAGATACAGGAGAAGCGGCCTTAACATATTGTCAGAGTTGTGATTATTCTGCAAATATGGAAATGGCTACCCATGAGAAAAGAAATTATGAAAATGGAATAGAAAGAATAATTGAAAAAGTTAAAACTCCTGATAAAAAATCAATTAACGATGTTTCACAGTTCATAGGTATTAGTTCTGATTTAATGTTGAAGTCTTTAGTTTACAAAGCATCTTATGAAGGAAATGAAAAGTTGATATGTATTGTAGTTAGAGGCAATAGAGAAGTAAATGAAATAAAGTTAAAAAATGCAGTAAATGCAATTGATATATCTCTAGCAGACAATGAAGAGGTTTTAAATGCCACAAAAACGTCTATAGGGTTTATTGGGCCTATTGGGTTGGATGATATTGATATTTATGTTGATGAAGAAGTTATGGACGTGAAAAATGGAGCTACAGGGGCACTAGAAGAGGATTATCATTATATTGGTGTTAACCCTAAAAGAGACTTTCCAAGCAAATGCATTATTGGAGATTTTCATAATGTTGATGAAATTGATTTATGTCCTAAATGTTCTGGACAACTAAATTTCAAAAGAGGAACTGAAGTAGGGCAAGTATTTAAGTTAGGTAAAAAATATTCAGAAAAATTAGATTGCAAGTTTCTTGATGAAAAAGGTGAAAATCAACATGTAACTATGGGATGTTATGGAATTGGTGTTGGTAGAACGATGGCAGCAAGCGTCGAGCAAAATAATGATGATAAAGGAATAATCTGGCCAAAAGCAATTGCTCCTTATCACGTAATTATCATACCAGTAAATGTAAAAAACAAAGAAATTGTTGAAATAGCCGAAGATTTATATAAAAAACTTTTAAAAGAAGATATTGAAGTTATTTTAGATGACACAGATGAACGAGCTGGTGTTAAATTTGCTAATGCAGATTTAATTGGATACCCAATTAAAATTGTTATTGGCTCTAAAACGCTCGAAAACAAAACTGTAGATTTTAAAATAAGAGCAAATGGAGAAGAATTACTTGTACCACTAGAAGAATCAATAGAAAAGATAAAAAGTATATTACTGTAGGTGTAAAATGAAAGACAAATGGTTCGATTTTATTAATCGATTAGAACTAGAAGAACATATAAAGAATAAACTTATAACAGGTAACAATATTGAAAGCCAAGTAAATAAAGACAAAAAAAAACTAGAGATTTCTTTAGAATTAAAAGAATTTATCAATCTGGAAGATATTATAACAGCGGAAAAAGTTATTAGTTTATTTTTTCAGCCATATGATGTAATTCTCTTGCCTTGTTACTTAGACATTAATTGTATAGATTTTGTAGGTTTGACTAAATATTTAAATTATAGAATAACTAATGAATTACCTTTTTTCCCACCAGATTCTTTAAGTTTTTGTGAAGGAATTAATACAATAGAGGTAGTTTTACCTTCTGATTTTCATTCGGAAATATATAGTAAAAAAGGTGTTAATAAAAGAATTGAAAAATTGCTTTTTAAAACTATTTATGAAAAGGATTTAATTAAAATCAAAGTAATTAAAAGTGATTCATACTCATCTAGATTAAAAGACATTAAAAGTAGAACGCAAGATGCTGTTGACGAAAATAAAAAAGCTATTTTGAATAAACCTATTAAAGTAAATACAATAAAAGTAAAAGTCAAAAATACAACAAAAGTAAATGATAATAGAATTATTTTAGGTTCTTTAATTACAGAAGAAATTATACCTGCTGAGGCAAAAGCTGAAACTATTAAGCGTATTGCAATGTTTGGAAAAATTAAAGGTCTTGAGATAAGAAATATAAATAAAGATAAATTTCTTATATCTTTTAATCTTATTTGGAAAAAATCAGGTATTCCTTGTAAGTTATTTATTAAAAAAAATGCTATACAACCTGCTTTAAAGAATGACATCATTGTATCAGTTGGAGGGAAACTTGAACATGATTCCTATCAACATGATTTTATTTTAGGTATTAAAGATATAAATGAATATCTTATAACTACATCAAAAGATATTGCAGATATTAAACGTGTGGAACTACATCTGCATACAAAAATGAGCTTTTTAGATGCCAATATTGATTTGAAAGACTTATTCAAGCGAATGGAAGATATGGGGCATGATACAGTTGCAATAACTGATCATGGAGTCGTGCAAACTTTCCCTGAAGCCTATGAACTTACAAAAGATAAAGATATTAAAGTTATTTTGGGAGTTGAAGGATATTTATTTGATGATATTAAAAGTGATGA
Organism: Bacillota bacterium; assembly: GCA_024635955.1. Classification (GTDB taxonomy): domain Bacteria; phylum Bacillota; class TC1; order TC1; family TC1; genus WTXA01. The sequence goes on along the minus strand of JAGXHX010000062.1, from coordinate 10,500 downwards.
TTTAAAAGGTAAAACATATCATGTTATTATACTAGTAGAAAATCAGGTTGGTCTTAAAAATTTATATAAATTGATAAGTGAATCGCATTTAAATTATTTTTATAGAAAACCAAGAATTCCAAAGAGTTTACTTACAAACCTTAGAGAAGGATTGATAATCGGTAGTGCCTGTGAGGCTGGAGAAGTTTTTAAAGGTGTAGAAAACAAACTTGATGATAAGAGTATGCAAGATATAGTATCATTTTATGATTATCTAGAAATACAACCAATATCAAACAATGAATATATGATTAGAAATGGTATAGTAGAAACAAATGCTGATTTAATTGCTTTTAATAAGGAAGTAATAAAATGGGGTGAAATTTTTAATAAACCTGTAGTTGCAACTGGTGATGTACATTTTCTTGATAAAGATGATAGTATTTATCGAGCTATATTAATGAAAGGTAAAGGATTTGCTGATGTGAATCAACCAGAACTTTATTATAGAACTACTGAAGAGATGTTATCAGAGTTTAAATATTTAAGTAGTGAAAAAGCATATGAAGTTGTAGTGAAAAATCCGAGAATCATTGCAGAAAGAGTTGAGAAAATAAGACCGGTTCCAGTTGGTTTATTTACACCGAAAATAGAAGGTGCAGAAGATCAGGTTAAGGAAATAACATATGGTACAGCTCATAAGATATATGGTGAAAAATTGCCAGAAATTGTTGAAGCGAGGATAGAAAAAGAATTAAATTCAATAATAAATCATGGTTTTGCAGTATTATATTTGATTGCTCATAAATTAGTTAAGAAATCTAATGAAGATGGTTATGTAGTAGGTTCAAGAGGATCTGTAGGTTCATCATTTGTGGCAACTTTGATGGGAATAACTGAAGTCAATCCTTTGACTCCTCATTATATTTGTCCTTCATGTTGCCATAGTGAATTTATTTTTGATGAATATGATTGTGGAATCGAATTACCAGCAAAAAAATGTCCAGATTGTGATTTTGAAATGATAAAAGATGGATTTAATATTCCATTCGAAACATTTTTGGGAATTGATGGAGATAAAATTCCGGATATTGATTTAAATTTTTCAGGTGAATATCAAAGTAAAATTCATAAATATACGGAAGAACTTTTTGGGAAAGGAAATGTTTTTAAAGCGGGAACAATAAGTACCGTAGCTGAAAAAACAGCAATAGGTTATGTCAAAAAGTATTTTGAAGAGGAAAATATTGGTAATCCTAGAGATATTGAGTTAATTTCTTTAGCTTCAGGTTGTGTAGGTGTTAAGAGAACTTCTGGTCAACATCCTGGTGGACTTGTTATAGTTCCTGAAAATATTGATATACATGACTTCACACCAGTACAACGACCGGCTGATGATGTTAATTCTGATATAACAACAACACATTTTGATTATCACTCAATAGATAATTGTTTAGTGAAATTAGACTTATTAGGACATGATGATCCTACAATGATTAAATATTTGGAAGAAATGACAGGTATAAAAGCAGAAGAAATACCACTTGATGACGAAGAAACTATATCATTATTTAGATCAAATAAAAAATTAAAACTCAGAGAAGATTTTGTTGAAACTGGTAGTTTAGGCTTACCAGAGTTTGGAACAAGTTTTGTTAGAAAAATGTTAGTGGATACTAAACCAAAGGTATTTTCTGATTTAATTAGAATTAGTGGATTTTCACATGGTACAGATGTTTGGTTGAATAATGCTAAAGATTTAATATTAAGTGGAAAAGTTAAGCTGAAGGAAGCTATTTCTACTAGAGATGATATTATGATATATTTATTAAGTAAGGGTTTAAAAGATAAAGTAGCTTTTAAAATAATGGAGGATGTTAGAAAAGGTAAAAAAGTAAAACCTGAATATGAAGAACAAATGATTGAAAATAATGTTCCTCAATGGTATATAGATTCATGTAATACTATTTCTTATATGTTTCCAAAAGCTCATGCTACTGCATATGTAATAATGGCATTTCGTCTCGGATATTTTAAAATCAACTACAAAGAGGCTTTTTATGCAAGTTACTTTAGCGTGAGAGGTGATGCTTTTGATTGTAATCTATTTAAAGATCAGGAAACAATAAAGATTAATTTAGATAGATTGAAGTTGGAAAACATATTAAACGCTAGAGAAAAGGAATTGAAAAACATATTGGAAATTGGTTATGAAATGTATTTGAGAGATGTTGTATTTACACCTATAAGTCTTTATAAGTCAACCGCTAAAAGATTTATGTTGTCCTCAGAAGGTTTGATCCCACCGTTTTCTGCTATACCAGGATTAGGAGAAAAAGTAGGAGATAATATTATTAGAGAAAGGTTAATAGGACCTTTTTTATCAATAGAAGAATTACAAAGAAGATGCAAAATCAATAACACATTAATAGAAGAGATGAAGAAGTTGGGGATCTTAAACGGATTAGTACAAAGTGCTCAACTATCTTTATTTGATTAAAAGGAGGTATATATTGAGAAACGTAGCTTTTTTCTTGACACCAAAACACGAGTTAGCATATCTAAATAAGGATGCAACTGTACGTCAGGCTATCGAAAAATTTGAAAATCATGGTTCATTTCTAGAAATAATCGTCTTAGATACAGAGGGGAGATTTGTTGGTATACTTAGTTCAAAAGATTTACTATTAGCTTTTAAAAAAATACCAAGTTTAAATTTCGAAAACTCTCATGTTCATAAAATTAAAGATTTGCATTATGATAAAAATGTAATAACAGTAAATATTGATACTAGTTCTGATGTTTTAGTTGAAATAAGCAAAGTTCAAAACATAATTCCCGTTATAGATGGAGAAAATAGATTTATTGGGATTGTAAGAAGAGCTAATTTATTATTCTATTATTATCAGAAAGCTGGGATTAATGAAGATGAGCAATAATAAAGACTATAATCAGTTATCACTAGATTTACATAAAAAATTCAGAGGAAAGATGGAAATTAAATCGAAAGTGCCTTTAAAAACTAAATACGATTTAAGTATAGCTTACACCCCTGGGGTAGCTAAACCTTGTCTTGAAATCGAAAGAGATGAAAAACTTAGTCTCATATATACAAATAGAGGTAATACTATAGCAGTTGTTACAGACGGAACAGCGGTATTAGGCTTAGGAAATATAGGAGCAGCTGCGGCTTTACCAGTTATGGAAGGAAAAGCAATATTATTCAAAGAATTTGCTGATATTGATGCAATACCAATATGTTTAGATTCAAAAGATAAGGATGAAATTGTTAGAATAGTAAAAGCTATGGAGCCTACTTTTGGAGCTATTAATCTTGAAGATATAAAGGCTCCTAATTGTTTTTATATAGAAAATGAATTAAAAAAAATTTCAAATATTCCGATTTTTCATGATGACCAACATGGTACTGCAGTTGTTACTCTGGCTGCTTTGATAAATAGCTTGAAAATTGTAAATAAAAAGATGGAAGATATTAAAGTAGTTATTAACGGAGCCGGTGCAGCAGGAATGGCAATTGCTAAAATATTACTTGATCTTAATGTTAAAGATATTTTATTGTGTGATAGATCAGGTATTATATACAAAGGAAGATATGAAGGTATGAATCCATATAAACAAGAAATTGCCGAAAGAACCAATAAAGATATTATCTCTGGTTCATTAAAAAATGCAGTTGTAGCAGCTGATGTTTTTATAGGAGTGTCTCAGGCTGGAGCGTTAACTCAAGAAATGGTTAAAACAATGAATATAGATAGTATCATTTTTGCCATGGCAAATCCTATACCAGAAATAATGCCTGATTTGGCTAAGGCGAGTGGAGCTAGAATAGTTTCAACTGGCAGATCTGATTTTCCAAATCAAGTTAATAATGTTCTAGCTTTTCCTGGTATTTTAAGAGGAGCATTAGATGTACAAGCTAGCGATATTAACGAAGCTATGAAAATTGCAGCAGCAAAGGCCATAGCAGCTTTAGTAACTAATGAAGAACTAAATGAAGATTTTGTTATACCTAGTCCTTTTAATAAAAATGTAGCAAAAATAGTTGCTGAAAAAGTTTCTCAAGCAGCAAAGGATACAGGAGTATCAAGAATTTAGTGGGTATTTCATATATAACTTTATGTAATATTAAAGAGTCTAAAATAACTATAAGCAAATCGATTTTTATTGCAAATGCTTTAGAAGTCAAAAATCATCAAGAAGTAATTGCTTTTCTTTCAGTGATGAAAACTAAGTATCCTGATGCAAATCACCTTTGTTGGGCTTACATAATAGGTGACAATATTTTAGCTGATGATGATGGAGAACCAAGTGGGACAGCTGGATTACCAATTCTAAATATGCTGAAGCGAAATAAATTGAATAATTTACTCATCGTTGTAGCTAGATATTTCGGTGGCAAAAAGCTAGGTGTTAGAGGTTTAATTGATGCATACAGTCTAGCAGCTAGGAAGTTAATTGAAAATGCTATTTTAATTGAAAGAAAAGCAGGGGTATTATTTGAAATTAATTGTGACTATAATTTTGCTAATAAAATTTCATCTTCAAGAGACAAAAGAGTAAAAGTTGTTGAACAACGATTTTCTGAAAAAGTATTGATGTTTATATTTATTGAAAGTGACGCTGTAAATGAATATGATGAGGAATTTAAGAACAATAATATTAAGGTAATTAGTCATTCGGAAAGCATAAATTAGTGGTTTAAATTTATGATTTTATGGTATAATGAACACTTGAGGGGGTAATAAAGTGTCAATAATTAAAAAAAAAGAAGAATTAATCCAAGCTATTAAAAATTCAGGAGAATATATAGATTTTATTAATGCCAAAGATGATTTAAATAAATATCCAGAACAATATGAATATTTAGATGAATATAAAAAACTGTTATTAGAAAATCAGTTAGGACAATTTCTTGGCGATATTGTTAATACAAAGACTAAAGAACAAATTGATGATATATATAATGAAATTTCTAAATATGAAGCTGTTAATAATTATTTAAATGCTGAATATAGATTGAAAAATGTCCTTCATTCAATATATAAGGATCTTGGACATATAATCGATACTAAAGAAGATAGAAATAGCTATTTTATATAGGGGGTGAAATATGGAAAATAAAAATAAAAAAACAACAAGTCCGAAAAAAGTACAACCAATTAAGAAAAAAAAGAAAAAACTGACGCAAGAAAAGAAAATTCAAATTATTGCACTTAGTTTTGTCATAATTTTTCTAGGAAGTATATTAGCTGGAGGTGTAGCTTCAATCGTATATAATAATAATAATAATAAGACACCTTCAAATTATGCAGAAATAGATTCTAAGCCTCAATTATTGCAAAGTGCAAAGGATTTTGAGGCGAAGCTAAGTGAAAATCCTAAAGATGCAGAGTCATTATATAACTTAGTAGAGATTTATGCACAACTAGGTTACTACGAGAGAAATAATAAAAATGAAGCTGTAGCAGCAAGTAATTTTTTAAAAGCTGTTGAATATGCAACTGCTTTAAAAGCGGCTAACCCTCAAATGGCTACATCAGCAGACTATTTAAGAGCTGGATATTTGGCAGAAGCCGGAAAACTAGATGAGGCTAAAGCAATATACGAAGCTATAATAGCTTCTAATAATGATCCTCTTATATCAAGAATAGTTTATGCTGATTTTTTAAAAAACAAAGTAAAAGATGCTGCTGGAGCAACTGCTCAAGTCCAAGCGGCTAAAGATGCTGCAACCAATGATGAAGAAAAAAATTATGTAGATAGCTTGTTAAAACAATATAATTTAAATTAATTTTAAGAAAATAGCAGTTTCTGCTATTTTCTTTCTTTTTACAGATAAATGTGCTCTTAGTGGTGATTTATGGTGGAAAGTGGTGATATATTTACTGTATTATGGTATAATCCACTTGGGTGGTGATGAAAATGGTTCCATTTGTTGGTGAATATAGACATGCTGTTGATCATAAAGGCAGAGTAATTATACCTGCAAAACTTAGAAATAATCTTCAAGAAACAATTTATTTATGTAAAGGTTTTGAAACTTGTTTATTAATTCTAACATCATATGAAATAAAAAAAATTGAAAATAAAATTGAATTTGATTCATTGACTAATGAAGGCAAAAGAAGATTTTCAAGAGCTTTTTTTTCATCTATGATTGAAATTACTTTTGACAATCAAGGAAGAATTTTAATACCTAACAATTTAAAAGAATATGCAAAGATTAACAGTGAAGTTGTAATAGTGGGTAATGGATTTTATATTGAAATGTGGGAAAAAAATATTTGGGAAAATAGCATTGCAGAACTTGACCAAGAAAGAAATAAATTAGCACAATATTTAGAAGGAAATATAAATGGAACATAAAACAGTTTTATTAAAAGAATCAATAGTTGCCTTAAAAATCAAGAAGAATGGTATTTATGTAGATTGTACCCTTGGTGGTGGTGGACATAGTGAACAAATATTAATAAATCTTGAAGGAAGTGGCAAATTAGTCGCAATAGATCAAGATTCTTTTGCTATAAAAAAAAGTAAAGAAAGACTAAATAAATTTAACAATGTAATATTCATAAAGGATAATTTTTCTAATTTTAAAAATATACTTGATAGTTTACAAATTCAAAATATAGATGGTGTATTACTTGATTTAGGGGTATCATCTTTTCAATTTGATGACAGAGATAGAGGATTTAGTTATTGGGATGAGGCAGTTCTAGATATGAGAATGGATCAAGATGCAAAAAATGATGCAAAATTTATTCTAAATAACTATACTTTAAATGAAATAACTAGAGTATTTACTGATTATGGTGAAGAAAAAAATGCTTATAGATTTGCTAAAGCTATAAAAAAAGCTAGAGAGATAAAAGAACTAAATACAAATAAAGATCTTATTGATGTAATAAAATCAACATTAAGCGAAAAAGAAAAAAGAAAACAAGGTCATCCAGCCAGAAAAATATTTCAAGCATTAAGAATAGAAGTTAACCAAGAATTGAAAGTTTTGGAAGATGTTCTGCCTTTAATAGTTGAAAAATTAAATCCTGGCGGCAGAATTGTGATAATTACTTTTCATTCAATCGAAGATAGAATTGTAAAAAAATTTATTAAAAAAATGGAAAATCCTTGTGAATGTCCGTCTGATTTTCCTATTTGTATCTGTGGCAAAGTCCCAATATTAAAAAGTATTGGTAAAAAACCGATTTTACCTAATGATGATGAAATAGATATCAACTCACGAGCAAGGAGTAGCAAACTAAGAATTGCTGAAAAGATTTGAGGGTATTATGTCAAAATTTAAAGGGAATAATAGTATGAATTTTATATTTATTTTACTGATGTTTACTGTTTTAATTTTAATAACCACTAGAGGTTTAGCTGCAAATTTAAATCAAAAAAACATAGTATTAAATAAAGAAGTAAGTGAATTAGTAAGTACTAATCAATGGATTAAATATCAGATAAGTGATAAAATTTCACTTGATAAGATTGCTGTTTATGCAAAATCTAAACTTAATATGGTAGATATCACTAATAAAGATATTAGATATATTTCAGTTGATCTAAATTATGTTAATGAAATAAAACAGGTAGAAATCAAAAAAAATTGGTTGGAAAAATTGCAAAATCATGTAAGGGATATTTTTGATGGACAATAAAAATTTAAAAAATAAATTGAAAAAAATGCCAATTGGTAAAGCTGAAAATCGTAGGATAAAAATATTTCTTACAGTTTCAGGTTTAATTTTTTTTGTGGTAATTTTACGTCTTTTCCAAATACAAGTTGTGCTTGGTAATTCGCTCAGACAAGAAAGTTATTCCATGAGAAGAGATGAATCTGAAATCATTGCAGAACGTGGCAGTATCTTAGACACTAATGGCATTGAATTAGCTGTTGATGCCTCAGTATATTCACTATGGATAGATCCTAGTTATTTACGACAAAATTTGTATAATAAGGAAATAGTTAAAGAAGAAGCTGCAGATTTGATTGGTAAAGCAATAGATTTACAAACAGATTTTGTTTTAAGAAAAATTGAATTAAATAGTGGTTTTGTCTGGTTGAAAAAAGAAGTTTCTTTCGATGAAGTTGAAAGAATTAAAAATTTAGAAATTACAGGACTATATTTTCAAGAAGAAGGTTCAAGATATTACCCTGACCATGCAGTTGGTGGTAATTTGATTGGGTTCGTTAATAAAACCGGGGTAGGAGTAACAGGTTTAGAAGCATCCTATAATGATATACTACAAGGACAAAATGGACTTTTAAAAGGAGAAAAGGATGGTCAAAATAATTATATAGCGGATACTCTAAAAACTATTAAACAAGCGTTACCAGGAAATACAATTGTTTTAACTCTAGATCAAAAAGCACAATATATTGCCGAAAGAGAGATTGCTAATATAAAAAGAGATCTTAATCCTGTGTCAGCGTCAATTATGGTAATGGAGACAAAAACTGGAGCAATTGTTGCTTCAGCTAATACGAATAATTATGATTCTAATGAATATAGAAATTTAGATATAAATCTTTATAGAACATTGGAATATCAAGATATGTATGAACCTGGTTCTACGATGAAAGTAATAACAGCTGCAGCAGCAATAAATGAAGGTGTAGTTAATGAAAATTCTATTTTCTATGATAATACTGGGACTAGAAAAGTTGGAACCAACACTATAAAATGTTGGGTGTACCCAAGTTATCATGGTAAACAAACATTAACTCAAGCTGTTGCTAATTCATGTAACCCAGCTTTAGTTGATGTTTCATTATTATTAAAAAAGAAAAATCCTGATCTTTGGTTTGATTATTTAAAAGAGTTTGGATTTGGTAGTAAGACAGAAATTGGATTTACTGGAGAAGCTAAAGGTATTTTGCCAGCCGGTAACGGAGATATATATCATGCCACATCAGCAATTGGTCAAGGTATTGCAGTAACACCGATTCAAATGATATCTGCCGTGTCTGCTGTAGTTAATGATGGTCAAAAAATGAAACCATATTTAATAAAAGAAATTAAAGATTCAGATGGGAATATAATAAAATCTTTTGAACCTACTATAGAAAATCAAGTGGTTTCAAAAGACACTTCAGAAGCAGTACAAAGAATTTTGAAAGCTGTTGTTGATTCAGGTACGGGTAAAAAATTCAAACTAAATAATAACATTGAATCAATGGGAAAAACAGGTACAGCACAAAAAGTAAATAGTCTAGGTAAATATTCAGTGAACAAATATGTGTTATCCTATGTTGGGATAGCACCTTATAGTAATCCTAAGTATACAGTTTTTGTTATTATTGATGAACCTAATAAAGGTGGTCAGTCAAGTAGTACCGTAGCACCATATTATAAAGCTGTTATGGAGGATATATTAGCACTTTACAGTGTTAGTGATAGTGTAGGATCTAATATTGGATACAATAAAATTATAATGCCTGATTTTACAGGATTTTCAATTGAAGAAGCTGAGAAACTAGGACAAAATTTAGGAATAAAATTAGAAATAAATGGCAACGGTTTTATAGTTAATCAATCAATTGTTAAAAATAAATTGATTGATAAAGATATGAAAGTGATAATTACTGCTAAAGAAATTAAATTAAATGATAATCAAACAATTATACCGGCTTTAACAGGATTGAGATTACCTGATGCTTTAAAAATAGCTGAAAATGCTAGTGTAAAACTAAGTTTTACAGGTACAGGGATAATAATAGAACAAAGTTTAAGTCCTGGTGCTATTGTTTTAAAAGAATCTAAATTAGATGTTAAGTTAGGAGATTAATATGGAACTAGGTGAATTGTTAAAAAATATTGAATATGATCTTTTAAAAGGTAATATTAATCTTGATATTACTTCCGTGGAATATGATTCGAGAAAAATTTCTGAAGGTAGCCTTTTTGTTGCAATAAAAGGCTATGAAACGAATGGACATTTATTTATTAAAAATGCTATTGATGCAGGAGCATCAGCAATCGTTTTAGAAGATGATTCAAGTGTATTAGAAACTAAAAATACTACTATAATAAAAGTGGTAAATAGTCGAAAAATATTAGGAGAAATTAGTTCTAATTATTTTGGAAATCCTGGCAAAAAAATTAATATTATAGGTGTAACAGGTACCAACGGTAAAACCTCTATAACATATTTTTTAAAAAGTATTTTTAAAGAAGCTGGTTATAAAGTGGGAATAATAGGTACAATTGAAAATCAAATTAATGATATTGCATATCAATCATCTGTAACAACACCAGAATCAAGAGATATTCAAGAACTATTGTTTAATATGGTTGAAAAAGGCTGCGAATATTGTATTATGGAAACCTCTAGTCATGCACTTTATCTTGATAGAGTGGCAGCAGTTCCGTTTAAGGCAGCAATATTTACAAATCTAACGCAAGATCATTTGGATTTTCATAAAGATTTATCTGATTATTTAAATGCTAAAAAAATATTATTCACATACATTAATGAAGATGGATACAGTATATT
>JAGXHX010000061.1 GCA_024635955.1 Bacillota bacterium | reverse complement strand
TTGGTCAACACGGATACTGAACTTAATGACATTGCTGCAGCAGCAAATATTGGGTTAAGCAAAGGACCACCAAAGATGTAAAGAATACCAGCTGCAACAGGTATTCCTGCTGCATTATAGGCAAATGCCCAAAATAGATTTTGCTTAATATTGCGTATGGTGTTTTTACTAAGCTGTATTGCTGTCGGAACATCCATCAAGTCGCTTTTCATTAGAACGATATCAGCAGACTCAATTGCCACATCTGTACCAGTACCTATAGCTATTCCAATATCAGCTTGGACCAAAGCCGGTGCATCATTGATACCATCACCAACCATGCCTACAATATTTCCTTCAGATTGTAGCTTTTTAACTTCGTTGGATTTATCCTGTGGAAGAACTTCAGCTAATACTCTATCAACCCCGACTTGCTTAGCAATAGCTTCAGCAGTTTTAATATTGTCGCCAGTTATCATGATAACAGTAATACCCATATCCTTTAGTTGTTTAATTGCTTTAGCACTATTCTTCTTAACCACGTCAGCTACAGCTATGATACCCGAAATCTTGTTATCCATTGCAATATACATTGGTGTTTTTCCTTCACTTGCAAGTTTATCAGATATATTTTCAAGTTGTTCAAGCGAAATATTTCTTTCATCCATAAGTTTTTTGTTACCGATTATTGTATTGATGCCATCAATTATAACCTCAATGCCAAATCCTGTAATCGCTTCAAAATGATCTACTTTTAAAATTTCAAGATTGTCTATTTCAGCTTTCCTAACTATTGCTTCTCCTAGAGGATGTTCTGATCCCTTTTCCGCAGATGCTGCGATTTGTAAAAGTCTCGCACTTTCTATATTTGGAGAGGTTACAATATCAGTAACTTCAGGTTTTCCTTCTGTAATAGTTCCAGTTTTATCTAAAATTATAGTTGTGATCTTATGAGTTGTTTCTAAAGCTCCACCACCCTTGATAAGTATTCCATATTCAGCTCCCTTGCCTGTACCTACCATAATTGCTGTTGGAGTTGCAAGTCCCAGTGCACAAGGACAAGCGATAACTAAAACCGCTATAAATATAGTCATGGAAAATACTAGAGTATGTCCTGCAATCATCCATCCTATAAAAGCTAATAATGCAATTAAAACAACTATAGGAACGAAATAACCTGATACAATATCAGCTAACTTGGCTATTGGTGCTTTTGATCCTTGTGCATCTTCGACAAGTTTGATGATTTGTCCTAAAGCAGTATCGCCACCTATCTTGGTCGCTTTAAATTGGATTACTCCATTTTTATTGATGCTGGCTGCATAGACTTTATCATCTTTGTTTTTATCAACAGGCATACTTTCACCAGTTAACATAGATTCATCTATTGCTGTATGTCCTTGAATTATGACACCATCGACTGGTATTTTTTCTCCAGGCTTTACCAAGATGATATCATTGATTTCTACTTCATCAATAGGAATTTGTATTTCTTTTCCAGCCTGTATTATAATTGCAGTTTTTGGAGTTAGTCCCATCAACTTTTTGATTGCATCAGAAGTTTTACCTTTAGATACAGCCTCTAGTGATTTGCCAAGTAATATTAAAGTTATTATTATTCCCCCAGTTTCATAATAGAGACCTTCAACAGCAGAAATATTTCCTATAAAAATTTGATAGGTTGAATACAAACTATAGATTATAGCAGCAGAAGTTCCTATTGCTACTAATGAATCCATATTTGGACTTCTTTGTATCAATGCTTTAAAGCCGACAGTGTAAAATTTATATCCAGCTATTACAATTGGTATAGTCAGAAATAAAAGGGTCAATGCATAATTTATTGGATTATCCATAGGGCTCAAGAAACTTGGAATAGGAAAAGGTAGCCACTTGATCATGCCACCCATAGCCAAATATAGTAATGGAACACTAAAGATCAAAGAAACGTAAAACTTTCTCCAAAGTATTTTAATGTCTTTTTCTTTACGTTGTTTATCTTTATCAATCATACCAGTTCCCTGGGAATCAATAACTTTATAGCCTATTTTTTCTATGCTTTGTTTGATAGCTAATAATCTTACCTTATTTACATCATAACTAATAGTAGCTTTTTCGGTGGCTAGATTAACTGATACATTTGTTACACCCTCAATTTTGCCTACTGATTTTTCAATTCTTTGAGCACAGGATGCACAAGTCATGCCATCAATTGATAGAGTAACTTGGTTATTTTGGGTATCATCTAAAACTTCATAGCCTAGTTTTTCGACAGTATTTTTTATAGTATCAGCTTTAAGATTTTGGTCATCGTATTCAATTGTTAGTTTTTCAGTAGCGAAGTTGACTGAAGCTTTAGAAACTCCGTCTAATTTGCCAACAGATTTTTCAATTCTTTGGGCACAGGAAGCACAGGTCATGCCGTTTATGTCTAAACTTTCTTTTTTCATAATATATTCAATCCTTTCTTTTTATCAACTGACTTTTCAATTTGTAATATCCAGCATTGGTTACTTTAAATTCATTCATTTTAAATCAATTATCAGTATGAATTTACTTTTTTCTAAAACTACATTGATTTTAATTGAAATAGTACAGTATTATCTATTATTTTTTTTTGTTTTTTGATTAAGGCACTTTTTATTTTAGTTCAAATTAATTATTATTATTTAATACTAAAGTAATTTACCGATGGTAACAATTAATTCATCAACTACTTCATTTTGGCCATTTTTGATTTTTTCAACTAAGCATCCTTTAATATGATTTTCTAGAATAAGTTTACTTATTGAGTCTATTGCAGCTTGAGCAGCTGATATTTGTATTAGTATATCATCACAATAAACATCTCTTTCTACCATTCCTTTTATACCTCTAACTTGTCCTTCTACCCTGTTAAGTCTTATAATAAGTTTGGATTTTAGATTTTCATCACGAATTGTCTTTTTAGAATTTTCATCCATATGTAATACTTCCTTTCAATAAACATACCATAAAATACCCTTTGGGGGTATAATTTATTTATAACATAAATAACATGTAAATACAATGATTTTCTCAAAAATTTAAATAATTGATCAATTATTTAAATTAAGTTGCAGACCAAATATAACTGATAATGAACTTTTAACGAAGAAGTATAGACAGAATTTATAGAATGTTTAGAAACAAAGGCTCTGGGGCATACTTCCACACTAAAAGCAGAAATTATTAAAGTACTACAGAATGAGGGTAATTCTGTTGCTATGGTTGGTGATACTATAAACGATGCAACTCTTTAGTTCAGTATCAGTAGTTAGTAATGCATTAAAATTAAGAAGATTTAAAATGTAATTAGTAACTTAAATATTTTTTAAATTATGATATAATGATAGTCGGTATAATAATTAGGAGGAAGTAAAATTGTTACAACAAATTATTAAAAAAATTAACTGTCCAAATTGTAGCGAAGAAAATGAAGTAATATTATGGGAAAAAGTTAATGTTGATATGAACCCAGATTTAAAAGAAAAGTTATTTACAGAAGAAATAAATAATTTAGTCTGTAAAAAATGTGGTTTTGTAAGCAGAATTGATATTCCATTATATTATAATGATACAAAAAGAAAATTTTTCATATATTTAATACCTGATTTTCCAATTGATAAAAAAGAAGAAGGTAAATTATTATCTAATCTAAGAGAAAAGACTTTAAATATATTGGATTCTGGTTATAACAATAGAAAAAGAATTGTTTTTGAATACTATAATCTTTTAGAAAAGGTTTTAATATTTGATGCTCAGTTAGATGATAGAGTAGTTGAAGGCTGCAAGATTTTAGCTAGAACCCAACTGAAATTATTGGAGGGTAGAGCTGCTTTTGATAAAATTGAAAATGATGAATTAGTATTTAACTTCTTTGAAAAAGAAGATTTAGAAGCTACTAAAAATTTTTCTGTTCCCAAAGCAATGTATAATGAAATAAAAGAACTAATTAGTGAAAAAGATATTGATAATGGAGATGAGTTTAGAATAATAGATGTGAAATATGCTGTTCGAATGTTAATGAATTAATTGAATAATAGCACTATTTTTGATAGAATTAACCAAAGGCGATGAAAAGAATAAGTAACTCAGGAATGTAGATACAGGGAGGGGAAATTCAGACTGGAAGTTTTCCTATTATACAGTGAGTGAAATTCATCTTGGAGCTGCGACCTGAAATTTAGTAGGGAAGACGTTATTCGCGTTAAGAAATTTAAGATGAGCTTAGGCTAATTAGGGTGGTACCGCGAAATACTTTCGTCCCTTGGGATGAAAGTATTTATTTTTTTTGGAGGTGTAAAATGTTGCAAAAAATTAAAAGTTTTTTTGAAGTATTAGAAGCTGATTCATTAGAATCAAAAAGTGATGTTTTGATAAACATACTTTTGTTAGCAGAAAATGAAGGTTTATCAGAAATAGATAATGGTAAAACAGTTGATGAGTTGAAAATAATTCAAACCAAATATTGTAGTAAAAAAGGATTATTACCAGATTTAATGAAATATATGGGAAAGGTTAGTAATAAGGATAAACCTGTTCTCGGCAAAATAATTCATGATTTTAAAATCACTTTGGAAAACAAATTTAATGAAAGATTAACTGCTTTAAAAAATGCTGAAAGACAAGCTAAACTAGAAGCAGAAAAAATTGATGTAACTTTACCAGGTTGCAACTCACAAATCGGACATAAACATCCATTAACTTTAGTTGAAGAACAAGTAAAAGAAATCTTTACCAATATTGGATTCACTGTAGTTGAAGGTTTTGAAATTGAGGAAGATTATTATAATTTTGAAAGATTGAATATACCAAAAGATCACCCTGCTAGAGAAATGCAAGATACTTTTTATTTAAATGAAGATGTTGTTTTAAGAACACATACATCACCAGTACAAGCAAGAATTATGGATATGATGTGTCCTCAACTACCTGTGAAAATTATTGCACCTGGAAAAGTATTTAGAAGAGATGATGATTCTACACATTCACCAATGTTTCATCAAATTGAAGGCTTAATGGTTGATAAAAACATAACATTTGCAGACTTAAAAGGTATTTTACTACACTTGCTTAAATCTATTTTTGGTGAAGAACGTAAAATCAGGTTACGTCCTAGCTATTTTCCTTTTACGGAACCAAGTGCTGAGGTGGACGTATCTTGTGGAAATTGCAATCAAGAAGGTTGTAGAGTATGTGGATATACTGGCTGGATAGAAATACTTGGAAGTGGCATGGTTCATCCAAGTGTACTTGAAATGGCAGGTTATGATCCAAATGAGGTAACAGGATTTGCATTTGGCATAGGAATTGAAAGAATTGCCATGTTAAAATATGGAATAGATGATATGAGACTATTATTTGATAATGATTTAAGATTCTTGGAACAGTTTTAGGAGGATGAGATGAAAGTTAGTTTAAATTGGTTAAAACAATATTTTAATGAAAATCTTGATGGTTCTGAGATAGAAATAATATTAACTAAGCTAGGTTTAGAAGTCGAAAATAGAGAAAAGCTAGATCAAGCATTTTCTAATGTTGTTGTAGGTAAAATAATAAAATTAGAGAAACATCCAAATGCAGATAAATTGCAAATTTGTATGATTGATATTGGAAAAAATGAAAAATTACAAATAATAACAGGAGCAGAAAATGTTTTTGTAGGTATGAATGTACCTGTTGCTTTAGTAGGGTCAAAAGTTGTAGGTGGAAATATTTCCGAATCTAATTTAAGAGGCCTACCTTCATATGGTATGCTATGTTCAGGCGCTGAACTAGCTATAGATAGTAGTTTGTTATCAGACAAAGAAAAAGAAGGTATTTTACCTTTAGCTGAAGGTTTGGAATTAGGACAAGATCTGCTTGAAGTATTTTCTTTACATGATGAAGTCTTAGATTTAGGCTTAACACCTAATAGAGCTGATTGTTATGGTATGTATAATGTCGCAAAAGAAATTATTCTAAAAAAAGATTTCACTTTAAAAAAACTTGAAATTTTAAAAGGGGAAAAATCTGAACAAAGTTTTAAAATTGAAATTAACAATGAAAATTTATGTCATAGATATGTGGCTAGAAAAATTAAAAATGTAAATATAAAATCATCACCTTTATGGTTTTCAAATCTTTTGAGAAATGTAGGTATTAGACCAATCAATAATATTGTGGATATAACTAATTATGTTATGTTTGAGTTAGGACAACCAATGCATGCTTTCGATTATGACAAATTAGAAGGTGGTAAAATTGTTGTGGATAATGCTAAGGCTGGAGAGATATTTATAACTTTGGATGGAAAAGAAAGAAAATTAGAGAAAGATATGCTTTTAATTAAAGATGGACTTAAAAGTGTAGCTTTAGCAGGCGTCATGGGTGGTTTAAATTCTGAAGTTGATGAGTATACAAAAAACATTCTGTTTGAAGCAGCCAATTTTAATAGTGCAAGCATTAGAAGAACTAGTCGTAAATTAGGACTTCGTTCTGAAGCCTCAGGTAGATTTGAAAGAGGATTATCAGAAGAAAATGCTTTAAAAGCTATGGATAGAGCTATGTTTCTAGTTGAACTATTAGATGCAGGGGAAGTTGATAAATCATATTTCGAGTCTTATCCAGTTAAACAAGTAATTCCAACAATTAAATCAACTGTAAAAAGAGTAAATGATATTTTGGGAATGAATATTCAAAGAGAAGAGATTGTAGCAATATACAAAAAGTTAAATTTCAAAGTTGAAATTGACGGAGATAACTTATTGGTCACACCAGAAGCACATAGAATTGACGTAAAATCTGAGATTGATTTAGTGGAAGAAGTTGTAAGGATATATGGTTATGAAAATATTCCAGCAACATTACCTGTAGGCGCAACTAATACCATCAAGGTAGATTATAAAATTAAATTGATTGAAGAAATAAAAACTCATTTGACTGATTATGGGTTGAATGAAATTGTAAGCTATAGCTTCATTGACAAAGAAAGTTATAAAAAATGCGGCTATGATTTTTCAGGTGATAAAAGATTAAAAGTTATGAATCCATTAAGTGAAAATCAATCATTTTTGAGAGAAACATTATTACCAGGAATAATAGAGATAGCCAGCAGAAACTATAAAAGACAAAGAAGAAATATTGGAATTTTTGAAGTAGGAAGAGCATTTAAAGGCTCAGATAATAAATTGCCTGAAGAAAACTTGAAGTTAGGAATATTTTTATTAGAAAATGAAGTTAAAGAATGGTATGGTAAGACTAAAAATGATTTTTATACTTTAAAAGGTATTTTAGAAAAATTAATATCGGCAATTTCAAATAAAAAATTAAAATTTTTAAAATTAACAGATATGAATACATTGCATCCAGGAAGAGCAGCAAGTATTATAGCAGATAATGAAATAATTGGACAAATTGGTGAAATTCATCCTAATGTACTTACTGAGTATGATATAAAAGAAAAAGCATTTTATTTAGAACTAGATTTCAAATCATTTAAAGAACCAATAGTTAAAAAATATAGTAGTTTGCCAAAATATCCTACAATAGAAAGAGATATGGCAGTAATTTTACCTAAAGATTTAGATTATGAAAAAATTTATGATGTTATTTCTGAATCATCTAACAAAATGGTTGTTGGCTGTAGGATATTCGATATTTTTGAAGGATCACAAATTGGTGACGATGTTAAAAGTGTGGCCTTTTCTTTAACCTATCAAAATCCGAATAAAACTATGACTGATGAAGAAGTCAGTGAAATTCATAATATTATTGTAAATGATTTAGTAAATAAACTTGGAGCGAGATTAAGATAATGAGTAAAGATTTTAAAAATGTTGAAGTTATTATTTTCGATAGAAAATATCTTTTAAGAACAACTGATGATGATTCATATTTAATTAATTTAGCAGAAGAATTAAATCAAAGAATTAAATCTTCTGAAAGTATGGAGAATAAACATTCGGACATACAAATTATGTCATTAGTTGCCCTGCAAATTTTAGATGAAAAGAATAAAATTGAAAAAGAATATAATCAACTTAAAAACTTAGCTAAAATGATGGAGCTTGGAAGTAATAAAGTATAGGGGGAATTTATTATGATAGTGTTGTTTTTTACATTAATATTATTAATATTTGTAATAGTATTAAGCCAAATGAATCCAGGTCTAATTACAATTAATTTATTAGGTTTAGTAATTAAAGATATACCTATAAGTTTATTTATGCTTATGTTTATATTATTTGGTGTTTTATGGACAATAAGTATTTTTGGACTTAAGTATTATAGACTGAAAAAACAGCATGATGATTTAGTGAATTCAATTATTGATAAGGAAACGGATAAATAATATGGATAAAATAACCGGTACAGTTGAAAGAATTGTTTATAGAAATATTAGTAATGATTTTACCATATTTCGTTTTAAATCGGATAATGACAAACAAATTACTGTTAAAGGTATATTTTATAATATTCATCCAGGAATAAGCCTTGAAATATCAGGACAAGTAAATATGACTAAATATGGAGAACAATTCGAGGCGGTTAATTATAGCGAAAGACCGCCTCTTACTTTAGAAAATATTGAAAAATACTTGGCTAGTGGATTTATAAAGGGTATAGGGCCTATTTATGCAAAAAAAATAATTGAAAGATTTGGTGAAAGTACTTTAGATATATTAGAGCTAAACACGAAAAGACTTTTAGAAATTCCGGGTATTGGTGAAAAAAAAGTTGATTCTATATTGTCTTCAGTGGAAAAACAAAAGGATATTAAAGAAGTAATGTTATTTTTAAGTGGCTTTGGGATATCATCAAATTATGCTTTAAAGATTTATCGAAATTATGGAAATGAAAGTATAGATATAGTTTCTAAAAATCCATATCAACTTGCTGAAGATATAGTTGGCATAGGATTTATTATAGCTGATCAAATAGCTCTTAAAATGGGCTTTGATGAAAATTCTTTGGCAAGAGCAAAGGCTGCTATATTTTATGCTTTAAAAGATAAAAGTAGAGCTGGACATGTATTCGTATATAGAAAAGAATTAGAGGCCTATGTGAGTAAAATTGTTAATATTGAAAATGAACAAATTTCATATGCATTAGACCTTTTAATAAAAGAAAATAAATTATTTTTATCTGATGAGGATAATAGAGAACGGATATATTTATCCTATTTATATTTAGCTGAAACTGGAATTGTTAAAGAATTATTTAGATTGAGTGATAAAAATAATTCAAATGAAACAAATAATATTGATAAGATAATTAATAAATTAGTTGAAGAAAATAAATTCCTTTACAATGATGCACAGATTAATGCAATCAGATTAAGTTACCTTAGCAAAATATTAGTTCTTACTGGTGGTCCTGGAACAGGGAAGACCACTACGGTAATAGGCATTATTGAAATGTTGAAAAAAATGAATTTGTCAGTTGTTTTAGCAGCGCCAACTGGTAGAGCTGCAAAGCGTTTATCAGAAGTAACTGGTTGTGAAGCACAGACAATTCATCGCTTATTAGAATATAATATGGAAATTGGTTTTCAAAGAAATAATGAAAATAAATTAACAGGGAATGTATTTATCTTGGATGAAGCTTCAATGATTGATGTAAATTTACTTTATAGTTTTTTACTGGCTTTACCTGATAAATCTTCTTTAATATTTGCAGGTGATGTTGATCAACTTCCTTCAGTAGGACCCGGATCTATATTAAGAGATATTATTGATTCTAAAGTTATACCAGTTGTGTATTTAGAGGAAATTTTCAGACAAGCTAAAGAAAGTAAAATTATAAAAAATGCACATTTGATAAATAAGAAACAAAAACCTGATTTAACTAATTGTAATGACAGTGATTTCTTTTATATAAGGGAACCTAAAGTTGAAAAAGCAGTTGAATTGCTGGTCGATTTATGCACAGTCAGACTTCCAGAAAAATATGGTATTGACCCAATAAATGATATTCAAGTGTTAGTACCAATGAAAAAGGGTATTCATGGTAGTGTTAACTTAAATAAAGTTATACAAGGTGTATTAAATCCTCATGGAAAATCTTTAGTTTATGGAGATAATATTTTTCGCATAGGCGATAAAGTTATGCAAATTAGAAATAATTATGAAAAAAGAATTTTTAATGGTGATATTGGCAGGATTAAAGATATTGATGATGAAAATATTCTAATCGTTGATTTTGATGGAGAAATAGTTTTTTATGAGCAAAGTGAATTGGATGAGTTACTTCTTGGGTATTGTATAACTATACATAAAAGCCAGGGGAGTGAATATGAGGTTGTAATTATTCTGTTATCCAACCAACATTATATTATGTTAGAAAAAAACTTATTGTATACAGCCGTTACTAGAGCAAAAAAAATATTGGTATTAATTTCCACGGATGAAGTTATACAGGCAACCATTAAAAGAGAGAATGTTTTGAAAAGAAATAGTTATTTAGCTGATAGATTGGCTGTTTATTTTAGTATTAATTAAGTGTCATATTCAAAGAAAGACAAATAGAATAAATGTATAATTAAATCAAGTCTGCTTTAAGGTACACTTAAGTTGATTATTATAAATTAATATGAAATATATAAATACTATAAAAATCCTTGACTCTAGTTGGATTAAGAGTGATAATAAGAAAAAGAGACCTAGTGATTATAGGTAAATTTAATGAAACATGAAAAGGGGAGATTGAGATGAAATTATTACAAAAATTATGGAATGACGAGAGTGGACAAGGTTTAGTGGAATATGGCCTTTTGGTAATTTTAATTGTTGGTGTAGTTGTAGCAGCTTTATTATTATTTGGTCCAAGTGTAGCTAATTTATTTGGTGGTCTTGAATCTAAAATTAATGAACAAGTGCCTGTTACTACTCCTTAGATTAAATTAATTTAATTTATGAAAAGCCTCCATAGGAGGCTTTTTGTTTTTTATCAACTAAATATTTAGTTGATAGTGAAACTTGACTTTTAAGTATAAAGAAAAATTGCAGGTTATATTGACTAAATATCTGAAAAAAATGATAATAAAATTATAAAACTTGATATTACAATTTTATTTAATTAAACAAGAAAAGAGGAGATTGAGTTGAAATTATTACAAAAATTATGGAATGACGAGAGTGGACAAGGTTTAGTGGAATATGGACTTTTGGTAATTTTAATTGTTGGCGTAGTTGTAGCAGCTTTATTATTATTTGGTCCTAGCGAAGCGAACTTATTCACAGGGCTTGAAAAAACTGTGCAGGATCAAGTTCCTGAATAAATTAATTTAATTTATGAAAAGCCTCCTATGGGGGCTTTTTGTTTTTTCCCAACTAAATATTTAGTTGATAGTGAAACTTGACTTTTAAGTACAAAGAAAAATTGCAGGTTTATATTGACTAAAAGTCTAAAAAAAGTGATAATGGTTATAAGAATAGGTTGTATTAACTATTACTCTAAATAATATATATTAAGTAAGTAATATTCTGTTATAAATTGATCAAATAAAGCATAAGGAGTAAAATGTTTAAATTTTTAATAGAACTGATAATTAACTTCTTATTAGTTATTTTACTAATAATAGTTTCATATAAAGATATGAAATATAAAATCATTCCAAATAAGTATACTATACCGGCAATAGTAAGTGGTTTTGTTTTAATGACCATACATGGTGGGTTTGCTGGATTACAAAATAGCTTCTATGGATTCCTTCTAGGATTTTTAATATTTTTAATACCAGTTTTAGTTGGATTTATGGGCGCAGGGGACTTGAAACTTATGGCTGCTATTGGAGCACTCAAGGGTTTTATTTTCACTTTCAATTCATTAGTTGCAGCCGGAATTGCTGGTGGTATTCTAGTTATAGTTTATGTTATATATAAAAGGCAGTTTCTCAAAACGCTAATTAATATGGTTGGAATTATTATTAGACCAATAGCAAAGCTAATTTATTTGAATTCTAGTAATAATTTAGCAAAAAAAATATTTACTTATTTTAATGAAATTAAGAAAGAAAACTCTGATTTATATATTCCTTATGCTCTTCCAATTGCTTTAGGAACAATGTTTATTTTAATAAGTAATTTTAATATTCTACTGATATAGTAGAGAGGTGTTTAAGATGAAATCTATTAAATCAATTAAAAAACTTAAAAATGAAAGTGGGCAATCATTAGTAGAATTTGCTTTGGTTGTCCCAATTCTTCTAGTATTTATTTTAGGTATTCTTGAGTTTGGTTGGTTATTGAATGCTAAAATCACTTTAACTAGTGCTGCAAGAGAAGGTGTAAGGGCTGCTGTCGTATCTACTGTTTCTAGAGATACAAGAGCTTTTAATGCAGCAAATGAAGCGGTTACTGGTGTAAGCGGAATAACTTTAATCAATGATAGTGCACATTATAATTATTATGAAGAGGAAGATACAGTTAATAACATTAGAAATGCTGTAGTAGAGATTAAAGGTAATGTGGAGCCTATAATAGGACTGTTTGTGGATAATCCTTTTGTGATAAATTCAAGAGCAGTAATGAGAATTGAATAGGAGGTGGTACCTATGAAAATGGAATCTTTAAAAAATAATAGAGGCGCAGTAAGTATATTTACAATTCTTATATTTATGTTTGTACTATTAGCTTTTGCAGCTGTTGTAATTGACGTTGGGTTTATTTACAGTAATAGGAAGCAAATGACAACTTCAGCAGATGCAGCCGCTTTAGCTGGTGCAAAAGAGATGGAAACAGCCTTAGGTTCAACCAGTTCTAGCAACATTAGTCTGATTAAAGCTAAAGCCATTAATATTGCTAAAAGTATTGCAATTGAAAATGGAGCAGAAGGAGAACCCGAAGTTGTTATAGAGAAAATGAATGTTAAAATGGCAAGTGGAAATATTGATTATAGAGATGTAATTAAAGTAAGAGTAACTTCTGAGCAAAACTTAATATTCTTTAGATTTATCGATAAGTTGAATATAAATGTTAGTAGTACAGCTATTGCTACTTGGGGTTATGTTTCTAAAGTAACTGCAGGACAGATATTACCCATATATACAACTCCTGAATTATTTTTAGAAAGTAGTACTTTACATAGTGGCAAGATGACTTTTAATGATACTATGTATCCAAATCAAAGAGGATTTATATATTTAGATCCAGTTTGGAATGGTCAAAATATTATAAATAAAGCCATTGAAGGTATTCCTACTAAAATCACTATGGGATTAGACTCCTTGTTTGAAGGTAAATCAGGTGTAGCTCAATCAGTAATTGGAGCTGTAGAAGCTAGGATGGAAAAAGCACAAACTTTTACAACAGCTGATGATAGAAGAGCTTATATGTATGGTCTTGTGCCAATTGCCTCATACTATAGCGGTCAAGGTAATACAGTATCTTTTCAAATAAAATCATTTGCAGTTTATGAAATACTAGATATAATGACTGCAAACAACATAGGTTCACCAGAGGCATTATTAGGTTCTAACTATACTAGAATTGGATATAGTAAAACATATTCTCCTGCTGATAATGGTGGCAAAGATTATGAAAAAGGAGCCATATATGGCAGGTTTACTGGTGAAGTCAGAGAATTAGAAGTAATAATCCAACAAAACGATCAAGATGGTAATTTTTTAACTATTACTAGTGGTTCTAAATACAGTAAACTTATTCAATAATATTTGAGGAGTGTGATTGTCCAATGAAAATTAAAAAAAGCATTTATATTATAGCTGTAATAGCTGCCTTATTAACAGCATTCTTAACAATTTCTTATTTAAACAGCAGTAAAAATCAAATACCGGCAAGTTTAAAAACTGAAGAGGTAATTGTAGCTATTAAAGACATACCTACTAATACCGAAATAACCAATGATATGGTTGCAATAAAAGATGTTCCGGCAACTAGTATACAAGTTACGGCTATTAGAAGCTTAAGCGAGGCGGTAGGTCAAATAACAAGTTCAAGTATTATTTCAGGTGAACAAATAATAACTGAAAGATTAGCTGTAGGTCAAACTAATACAGCAATATCATTTACTATACCAGAAAATATGAGAGCTATTTCTATACCTATTAAAGAGACCTCAGGTGTAGCTGGATATATTACAGTTGGTGATAAGATAGATTTGTTAATAAATAATGTTGTGGCTGGTAAAAATATTACATCAACCCAATTGCAAAATATCATTGTTTTGCAAAAGGGCTCAAATGCAATAAATAATATAGAACTACAAGCAGTAAATAAAGGCTTGACAGATTCTTTAACAATATTAGTTACCCCAGCCCAGGCAGAAGTTGTAGCTTTTGCACTTAATATGAATAACCCAATAGTGGTAACTTTAAGAAACCCTACAGATAATACTAAAGTCACACTAACTGAGTACGGTGATAACAATATTGCTAATTGGAGAGGTAGGTAATTTTTAATGGATAAGATTAAAGTGATAATTTTAAACAATAATCTTGAAGAAAGGTTTGAAATAGAAAATGCTTTAGCCAATATTGATTATATTGAAATGGTTAGGACTCCTGATGATTTTGAAGAAGCTCAAGCAATAATTGATAGTGATTTAGTAGATGTAATATTGGTTTCTAGTAGTTTTAATGGCAGTGGTTATGATGTAGCTGAAAAATTATCAACAGAATTTGTTGATAAAGCAACTATAATCATTGAAAAAGAAATAAATGAAGATAGTATGTATCAAGCTATGTTTTCTGGAGCAAAGGATGTTATTTTATTACCTGTTAAACCTAATAAACTTGTAGATTCAATATATAAGGCTAATAAAATTACTAAGAAAAGATTAGAATTTCATAGGAAGTCGGATGTAAATAGGAAAAAAACAAGCGGATATGGGCAAGTGTTTTCTGTGTTCAGCACAAAAGGTGGTACAGGAAAAACATTCTTCGCAACTAACTTAGCACTTAGTTTATTAAAAGAAACAAATAAAAAAGTTGTTTTGATTGATTTTGATCTTGATTATGGAAACGTTTCTCTAGCTTTAGATATCGTACCAAAATTCACAATAATTGATGTTATTGATGATATTAAAAGTGTAGATTCAGACTACATTGAAACTTTCTTGACTAATCATGAATCTGGCTTAAAAGTTTTAGCTGCAAGTAAAGAAACTAATGTAAATGATTTTATAAATAGTGAACATATACAAATAATATTAAAAGCTTTCCAGTCAGCATATGATTATGTGGTTATTGATATGTCATCAAGATTTAATGATGCTACAAATCCAGCTTTTATTTTCTCTGAAAAATTATTTCTAATAACAACTCCAGAAATTATGTCAGTGAAAAATATAAAAGGTGCAATAACAACCTTGACTGATTTTAATTATCCTAAAAATAAAATTAATATTGTCTTAAATAAATTTTCTAAAAATAGTGATATTAGATCTAATGATATAGAAAAGATTCTAGGGTACGATATATTGTATAAAATACCTGATGATTATCTTAAAGTAACAGCATCCTTAAATCAAGGTATTCCATATATTCAGAAATACTCTAGAAGCGAGATTGCTAAGAGCTTTATTAATATTGTCAAGAACATTACAATTAATCAAAATTAACTTGAACAAAAGAAGGTGAAATTATGAACTTTATAAATTTTGGACCGAATCAAAATGAAATTATCAATGAAGAAAAAAAACCATCTGAAGATATACAGGAAAAAAAGAAAAAAGAGTTTGATGATTTTGCAATAATTGTTCTTGACGGTGTTATTGATGATTTAACATTTACTCCTAACAAAACAAGTGCTGAGGATTTGAAAATTCTTAATGAGCAAATATATGAAACATTAAATTCATTAGCAGCTAAAAGTAATAAACACCTATTACCTGGAGATAAACAAAAAATTGCAAAGCTTGTTATAGATGAAATTATAGCTTTTGGGCCAATTACTTCTTTACTTGAAGATCCGAGTGTAACCGAGGTTATGGTTAATGGTCCTGATAAAATTTTCGTTGAAAGATTTGGTAAAATTGAAAAATCTGATAAAGTATTTAGAAACAATCAACATGTTTTACATACTATTGATAAGATTGTAGCCCCAATTGGTAGAAGAGTCGATGAAAGCAGTCCTATGGTAGATGCAAGGTTACCTGATGGGTCTCGTGTTAATATAATTATTCCACCCTTAGCTATAAAAGGGCCAACTATTACCATAAGAAAATTTTCTGCTGACCCGTATGGTCTTGAAGATTTAATAACTTTTGGTTCTTTAAATATGAGCATGGCAAAATTTCTTAGAGCTTGTGTTAGAGGTAGATTAAATATTATAGTTTCTGGAGGAACTGGTAGTGGTAAAACCACATTAATGAATGTTATTTCAGGTTTTATTTCACATGACGAAAGAATAGTTACAATAGAAGATGCTGCAGAAATGCAATTACAACAAGAGCATGTTGTAACTCTTGAAAGCAGAACAGCTAACATTGAAGGTAAAGGTAAAATATCAATAAGAGATTTAGTAATTAACTCCTTAAGGATGAGACCGGACAGAATAATTGTTGGTGAGGTAAGAAGTGGTGAAGCTTTAGATATGTTACAAGCTATGAATACTGGCCATGACGGTTCTATTACTACAGTTCACGCTAACACTCCAAGAGATGCTCTGTCCAGGCTAGAAACCATGGTTTTAATGTCTGGTATGGATTTACCAACAAGAGCAATACGGGAACAAGTTTCTTCTGCTATTGATTTAATTATTCAAATATCAAGATTTAATGATGGAACAAGAAAAGTTACGAAAATAACAGAAGTTGTAGGTATGGAAAACGACACTATAACTTTGCAAGATGTCTTTCATTTTAATCAAGAAGGTTTTGATGAAACTAATAAAGTTCTTGGCCATTATATTCCAACAGGTGTTGTACCAACATTTATGGAAAAACTTAGAGCTCATGGCGAAAATGTACAATCTGCAATATTTAAATCTGCAGAATAAATAATAATTTCTTTGGAGGTGAAACTATTGTATGGATTGTTTCTTGCTATTACGGTATTAATTACAGCTATTATTCTACTTATCTATTTGAAGTTGTTTGAAAATAAAATAACTATAAAAAATAGACTTGAAACTTATACGATTGGTAGTACTAATCTTGATTTTAAAGAAACTGAAGTGAAAGTAGAAAAGAAAAAAGAAAATCTTACATTAATTGGAATCTTTAGTAGAATACTACCCCTAGATAAATATTTAGATAAAAAGAAAATTCTTTTATCTAAAGCACGTTTATTGCTTAAACCTGAAGAATTATTAGGCATATGTCTTATAGTTGGAATAATTCTAGGTTTATTATTATTTTTAAGTATTGGATGGATCGGTTTTATAATTGGACTTATAATTGGCTTTAAACTTCCCATTATGTATGTTAATAAAGTTAGAAAATCTAGAGCAAAAAAAATAAACAGTCAATTGCCTGTAGCTTTAAGTGTATTAGCTAATGGATTGAGAGCAGGCTTAAGTTTTAATCAATCTATGGCTATAGTTGCGAAAGAAATGGATGCGCCAATATCTGATGATTTTAATAAGGTTGTTCATGATAATGTCCTTGGTAAAGAGATGGATGAAGCATTAAAAGATTTTGCGGAAAAAGCAGATGATGAAGACGTTGAGATATTAGTAACTGCCGTGTTAATTCAAAGACAAGTCGGCGGGAATTTATCAGAAATTTTAGATACTATCGCTAATACTATAAGAGAACGAGTAAAGCTAAGGGGTGACATTCGTTCTATGACTGCTCAAGCTAAATTATCAGCTTGGATTATTGGAGCAATTCCTTTTGTAATTGTTATAATACTTTTTTTGTTAAACAAAGATTTTGTAATGCCTTTATTTACAACATTAATTGGTAATGTTTTACTTGGGGTGGCTCTAAGCATGCAAGCAATAGGTATATTTATTTTAGTAAAAATATTAAATGTAAAAGTTTAGAAAGTGAGGTTGTGAAATGGAAATTTTAATTGCAATTACAGCAGGACTAACAATAGCCTCAGTTATAATTATATTTAATCAAATCTTTTTTTATAGGAAATATTTAATTGAAAATAGATTAAAAAAAATCCAACCATTAGCTAGTGAAAATTCAGATGACGATGTGTTTAGAAAATCTTTCTTTGATCGTGTTGGCGATCCAATATATGAAAAATTCTTGTCATTCTTGTCTATAATGACCCCGGAATCGATTAAAGACAACTATGAAACAATTATTTTTCAGTCTGGTAATTATAAAAAAAAGACACCTAGTAACGTTTTAGCGGTGCAGATTATAACAGCATTAATTTTAACAACTGTTTTTGGTTTAATTTTAATATTATTAGGATACAAGAACCCAATAGTAGTTTTACCAATAAGTTTAGCAGGATTTTTGTTACCATATTTTCAACTAAGAACAAAAGCTAGAAAAAGATCATTAGAAATCCAAAACAAACTTCCAGATATATTGGATTTGCTTTATGTGTCAGTAGAAGCGGGGCTAGGTTTTGACATGTCTATGAAAAGAGCTACTGATAAAATCAAAGGTGAATTAAGTAATGAAATTAAATGGGCGTTAGATGATATTGCCAAAGGTAAAGAAAGAGAAGAAGCTCTTAGAGCTATTTATAAAAGAACTGGTGTTGATGATCTTAATAGTTTTATTACAGCCGTTATACAAGCAGAGCAATTAGGTTCTAATATTGCTAATATGTTAAGAATACAATCAAAGATGCTCCGACAAAAAAGGAAACAAAGAGCGGAAGAACAATCTATGAAATTACCGATTAAGATGATTTTTCCCTTGATTTTTTTCATGTTTCCATCCATATTTATAGTGGTATTGGGTCCGGCTGCACTAAGTGCTATGGATAATTTAAAAGGTTTAATATAAGGAAAGGACTAAAATATGAAATACTTCTCAAAATTAATACTATTATTAGCATTTTCATTAATGATTGTTAGTGTGACTTTTTTTGCGAACAATAATACTGTTAAAGCAGAGTTTAATAATATTGATAATGGGTTATATAGAATTAAAAATGTCTATAGTGGATTATATCTTGACATTCAATATGGCAGTAATGCGAATGGAGCTTTATGTATTCAACAACAGGGCGCCGATAATTCAAGTCAAATGTTTAAGATTAGTAAAGATGTTTCTTTAAGATATATTTTAAGTGTAGAAAAAAACAATAAGGTTATAGAAGTAAAGGATGGTTCAAAAGAACCTGGTGCATCAGTACAACAGTGGGATTATTTGAGCAAGTTTAACCAATTATGGGACATAAGAATTCTTAGTGATAAATCTGTTGTTTTTATTAATTATTTAACCGATAGTGCTATTAGCATTAAGGAAGGAGAATTAAACGCAGGTAGTTTTGTAATTGCCCAACCTTATACTGGAACAGCAAATCAAAAGTGGGAATTAGAACCAGCTGAAATAGTTGTTAATAAAAGTCCAATTAAAAACACTAATCAAGATTTATCTAATGCCATTTTTGGAGAAATGACTACATTACAATTAATTGTAGGAGCATTTTTACTATTTATTTTTCTATTTTTTGCTATCGGTCAACTTTTATATGGCTTTAGAATTAAACCTAGATTTTTTATAAAAGGAAAATTATATTATAAACCTACAAGTAGAGAAGAAGATAAATTTATAAATTATATGGATTTTAAGAGAAAACGTCGCAAAAGGATTATAATTAGTTTTGATCAAAAATTTAAAAAAGCAGATTTTTATATCGGAGATGGATCATACGATTATCAATTAATTATTGAAAAAGTATCTGAAATGAATTTACCACAATTTTTAGAGGGTTATAGATCATTTAACAAGAATAGCAATCCTATTAAACTTAGAGTTGCAGCAACTGAACCGGGTATTTTGAATTTCGGAGAGTTTGTGTATAGTAAACACTTTATTGTTGATGGTAGTAAATTTGATTCTGGTGATATATTATTCAGATATGTTGAAAATGCAAAAAAATAAAATTATACAACTTTTAAATGCTGATAATCAAAATATATTGGGGAATGTGGTAATCGCTGATAGTTTTTTATCTAGATTAACTGGACTGATGGGGAAGAATAAGTTAAATGTTGATACAGGACTTTTAATAAGACCCTGTAATAGTATTCATACTTTTTTTATGAAAATTAATATTGATGTTATATTTATTGATAAAAATTACAAGGTGCTAGAAATATATAAGAACATGTTACCTTGGAAGATTTCTAAAATACATAGGAAAAGTATCCTATGTATAGAAGGTAATTCAGGTTGTTTTAAAAATATTATAAAAGGTGAAATAATCAAAATTATAGAAAAAGCTTGACTACATAGGTCAAGCTTTTTTATAATTAAAAGCATTTTTATGTATTTTTATGGTATAATTGTTAAAATATACCAAAATATTTTAGGGGGAAACAGCAATATGTATAGTATGACTGGATATGGTAAAGGAATAACAGAAACTAAAGAAAGAATTTACACTTTAGAACTTAGAGTTGTAAATCATAGATTTTTAGAAGTTAAATATAGACTTCCTAAAGGAATGTTATTCGTAGAAGAAAAAATTGATAAATTTTTAAAAACTAAATTTAATCGAGGTTCATTTTCAGTTTTTTTAAATATTGAAAATAATAAAGAATATATTAAAGATTTTAATATTGATTTTAATTTAGCAGAGTCATATTTTAAAGCAGGACAAAGCATTAAATCTCACTTTAATCTTTCATATGATTTGTCATTGCAAGATATTATTAGATATCCAGAAGTTATTTCTTCCAATGATAAAGATATTGATGATAAAAAGGTCTGGAATGATATTAAATACGCACTAGAAAAGGCTTGCAATAATGTCAGTGAAATGCGGAATGATGAAGGGGAAAAGCTTAAGGCGTTTTTCTTAGAAAGTTTAGAGTTTATTAATAAAAATATTATTGAACTTGATAAGTATGCTGAGTTGGTTGTTGGTGAATATAAAGAGAAACTAACAGAAAGAATCAAAACATTGCTTGATGCGGTTCCTGTTAATGAAGATAGAATTGCTTATGAGGTTGCAGCCTTTGCTGATAAAAGCAATATTACCGAAGAAATAATAAGACTTAAAATACATATGACACATTTTAAAGATTATTTTGAAATTAATGAACCTATTGGACGGAAAATGGATTTTCTCATTCAAGAAATGAATAGAGAAATTAATACGATTGGTTCAAAATCAACTTCTACTGATATAGCAGTTATAATTGTTTCATTAAAAAGTGAATTAGAGAAAATAAGAGAACAAGTTCAAAACATAGAATAGAAGGGAGATATTATAAAATGTACGACAGAAATTTGCTTTTAGTTATCTCAGGACTTTCAGGAGCTGGTAAAGGAACAATTTGTAAAGCATTGGTAGAAAAACATCCTGAAAATATACAATGTTCATTATCAGCAACAAGTAGAGACGTTAGACCCGGAGAAATTGCTGATAAAACATATTATTATATAGGAAAAGATAAATTTATATCTAAAATAGAAAATGATAAATTTTTAGAGTATGCTGAAGTTTATGGAAATTATTACGGTACATTGAAAGAAGAAGTTCAAAGATTATTTTCCCTCAAAGCTGATGTTATTTTAGAAATAGAAATGCAGGGAGCTTTACAAATTCGTAAAAGATCACAAGATGCAGTATTGATTTTCATCATGCCACCTTCTTTTAAAGAATTAAGAGAAAGATTACTACGAAGGAAAAGAGATTGTGAAGAAGATATTCAAAATAGACTAGATAAAGTGACTAGTGAATTAAAGTATATTAAGGATTATGATTATATTGTTGTTAATGATGAACTTGAAGATGCAGTTGCAAAAATAGAGGCGATCATAGTAGCAGAAAAATGCAAAATGGATGAAAAAACTTTTGATATTGAAAAATTTATTAAAGATATTTAATATCAATTATGATATAATTAGCAAAGAAATTAAAAGGAGTGTTTTAATGAATGACAAACTAATAAATATAAGTAAAATAGTTGAAAAAGTGAATAGTAAGTATCTATTAGTGATGATTGCGGCTAAAAGATCCAGACAATTATCATTATTGGAACAAAAAGACAAGATTCTTAAGGATGAACCTGATAAATTAAAATCAAGACCGGATTTGGATAATATTGGATTATTGACAGAGGAAGAAAAGCTTGCTTTACAAAATCATAAACCAATAATAGTTGCTCTTGATGAACTAATGGACGATAAAATAACTTATAGTTTTAAAGAGGAAGAGTAAAAATGATAGGCAGGAAGATTCTCTTAGGTATAATAGAGGATAAAGAAGCCTATCAAATGGTAGAACTAGCCTATAAATTAAGAAAAATAGGCTATGATGCATTTATATTGAAAACTCAAACTAGTGATGATTATATACCCCTTGCATGTTTAGATGAATTGTCCACAGCCGAAGATTTGGACTGGGACTTGATAGTTGTTGGTCCTGTACGAGATGATTTAAATAAATATAAATTCGATAAAAAATTACTGGATTTGGTTGATTTAAACGAAAAAAATACTATTTTCATTAAAGATTTTGACAACCTAGAATTAATAATCGAAAAAATCCAAGTTGGTATTAAAGGAAATAAAATGATGGAATATTCCTTTTTATTTACACTTGGTTATTTTGATGAGCATTTAACTAATAATCATTTTATAGGAACCTATAATAATGATGATCTTGTATATGGGTTGATTAAATCTTTAGTATTAGCAGGTGCTAATGTTAGTGTTATTGCTTCAGATAATATTGAACGAGTGCCTTATGTTGATGATGTTATTTACGTTAAGGACATTGATGATTTAATAGTTGTACTTAATTCAAAATATTTCAAATACGATTTTGTTATTGACGCTATTAATATTCCAAGGTTTGGATTAAGAAAAGGTGAACGATTTAAAATAGAATATCAAAGATATTTTGCCGAATTTGAAGAAAAGTATTTGCCGTTTATCGATAAAGATTTATCATCTGACAATCAATTGATAATTGAGGTTATAAATGGTTTAATAGATAATGAAGATGCAATAAAATACTTATTTGAAAACACTGGTGTTAATATAGTAATGTTAAGTGAGATTAGTAAATCAACAAATGGTTTTAAACCATTTGTAAAATTAATTAATAAAGAAGGCGATGTTGATATTATTGCTTTTAAAGACAATAAAATATTGTATGAAGAGCTTATAAATGAACTTAAAACTAAAATAGAAGGGTAGGAGAAAGCGTGATGAAAAAATTTTTTACATCAGAATCAGTAACTGAAGGACATCCAGATAAGGTATGTGATCAAATATCAGATGCTGTTTTAGATGCCATTTTAAGTGAAGACCCTAATGGTAGGGTTGCATGTGAAACATTTGTAACAACAGGATTGGTAGTAGTAGCCGGAGAAATTTCAACTTCGTGTTATATTGATATACAAAAGATAGTTAGAAATACAATAAGAAACATTGGGTATACAAGAGCTAAATATGGCTTTGATGCTGATACTTGTGGTGTTATGGTGGCTCTTGACGAACAATCTCCAGATATAGCACTAGGTGTGGATGTTTCTGAAGAAGGTAAAAAAGGAGAATATGCAATTGAGGATGCAATAGGTGCTGGGGACCAAGGAATGATGTTTGGTTATGCAACTAATGAAACTGAAGAATTAATGCCAGCTCCAATAATGTATGCTCATAAACTAGCAAAAAAACTAGCAGAAGTAAGAAAAGATGGAACAATAAATTATTTAAGACCAGATGGTAAAACTCAAGTAACATTTGAGTATGATGATCACAAACCTGTACGTATAGAGGCAATAGTACTTTCTACACAACATAACCCTGAAACTACACAGGAAACAATATATAAAGATATGATTGAAAAAGTAATTAAAGTAGTTGTTCCAAAAGAACTCCTTGATGATAATACTAAATTTCATATTAATCCTACTGGTAGATTTGTTATCGGTGGACCATTAGGAGATACTGGGCTTACAGGTCGTAAGATTATTGTAGATACTTATGGCGGAGCTGCATCACATGGTGGTGGAGCATTTAGTGGTAAAGACCCTACAAAGGTGGATAGATCAGCAGCATATGCTGCTAGATATGTAGCTAAAAATATTGTTGCAGCCGGATTAGCCGATAGATGTGAAATTCAATTATCATATGCGATAGGTATTGCTACACCAATTTCAGTATTTGTTGATACCTATGGTACTGGAAAATTAGCTGATGATAAACTAGTTGATATAGTAAATGCAAATTTTGATTTAAAGCCAGCAGCTATTATAAGACATTTTGATTTAAGAAGACCATTGTATCATCAAATAGCAGCTTATGGTCATTTTGGTAGAACAGAACTCGATTTACCATGGGAAAAAACAGATAAAGCAGAAATGTTAGCCAACTATTTAAATTAATGAGGTGATTCAAATAAGATATCCAGGTAGAAATATTTTTATAAATTCACTTTCTACAACTAAATACCAATTGATAGGACAAGAAATTTCAATTGGAGCTGGTCTTGGTAAATATGATAAAGAGATTATATTGCCTTATTATCTTGTTAAAGAAAAAATAAATACTTTACTTGCGGAAATTATTTTAATTGGTGGAGATAGACCTTATAATGGGTTGGTAAATATATTCACTGAAGATAGCAATTCTGCAGAGGAACTTATTAGATGCATTAAAAGTATTGGTGAAGAATTTAAATTAAATTTTGATTTTATCCATACACTGGTTCCAAATTCTTCAACAACCTTTTTGATTAATTTATTTAGTATTGCAAGTAAAGAAAAACTAAAGGTCCAAAAAGGAAGAGAAGGCCTATGGATTTATTTTATTAAATTAAGAGAAGATAATTTTAGTATTATAAACGAAAACTTTTTTAATCATGATTTCATATTAGATATTGGAGAATCATTAGGCATTGAAGAAAGTTATTTGCTGAAAAATGAATGTATTAATGAAGGCCTTGCATATATGCTCGAAGATACAAATTCCTTTCATGTAGAAAAAAATCATAACATTGATGTTTTGAAAAAGTATCCGAGTGGTACTGGGTTAATAGTTTTCACTCCTTTTAAATTAAGTAGCAGTGATGATAAATCAGTTGAAATAATTGAGATGGGAAGTTTATTTTTAAAGAATTTTAAATATGAATCATAAAATAAGAGGAAGCAAAGCTTCCTCTTATTTTAATTTACCATTCAATTATTTTATTACCATTTTTATCTTCAAAACTACCACCAATTATCATGACAAGATCTATAATCCAACCAATTCCTAAAAATCCGTTACTGATCAACCATAACATACCTGTACCAATTTTACCTACATAAAATCTATGAATACCAAATTCACCAAGAAAGAGACATAATAAAAAGGTAATTAGTCTAGATTTATTTGAATACATATAATCACTCCTGTCTTAATTTATAGTAACTTATCAAACATATTATTACAATAATATCTAAAACATAATTGACAAAAAATACCATTAATAGTAAAATAGATATTGTAATCTTTAATTTGGTACGAGAGACTAGAAAGATAATAAGAATATAATATTTTAATGTAACTTTGCTTTGCAATTTATGAAATACTATAGTCTATCTGATTTAGTCAGATAGACTATTTTTTTTTAGGAGGTAGACATGAAAAAATTTATTGAAAAAGCTGTAATTATGGATCAGGATCAAATGGATAGAGCATGGAAAAGGATTGCTCATGAACTTTTAGAGAAAAACAAGACATTAGATAATGCTGTTATTCTTGGGATTAGAACTAGAGGTTTACCTTTAGCAGAAAGACTTAAAAAAACAATAGAGGAAATACATGGTCTTGTTTTACCAATCGGTGTGTTAGATATAAATCTTTATAGAGATGATTTAACATCTTTGACTGAACAACCTGTAATCCATCAAACTGTAATACCAGTTGGTATAAAAGGTAAAAAGATAATATTGGTTGATGATGTTCTTTATACAGGAAGAACTATTAGAGCTGCTTTAGACTCAATTATTGACATGGGTAGACCAGAACTAATACAACTTGTAGTGATGGTAGATAGAGGTCATCGAGAATTGCCTATAAGAGCGGATTTTGTTGGTAAAAATGTACCAACATCTAAAAGGGAAAAAATTGATGTTCTCCTTAAAGAAATTGATGGGATAGACAGAGTAGTTATAAAAGAATTGATGGAGGAGGATGAATAAATGCTAAAAGCAAAAGATCTACTAGGGTTAAGAACTCTTTCAACAGATGAGATGGATGAAATCATGCGTGTTGCCATTCCTATGAAGGATATTATTATGCGTGATATAAAGAAGGTTCCAACATTACGTGGTAAATCAATGGCTACTTTATTCTTTGAGAATAGTACAAGAACTAAAAGTTCATTTGAAATAGCAGCCAAGTACCTTAGTGCAGATTGCACCAATTTAGCTGTAAGCACTAGTAGTGTTCAAAAAGGTGAAACCTTAATTGATACTGCAATTACATTAGAGGTCATGGGCATTGAACTATTTGTTATGAGACATGGTGCAAGTGGTGCTCCACATTTTCTTGGAAGAAATACAAAAGCAAGAATTATCAATGCAGGAGACGGAATGAATGAACATCCTACTCAAGGATTATTAGACATGTTCACTATGAAAGATAAAAAAGGTGATCTAGGTAATTTAACAGTTACTATACTAGGCGATGTTGCTCATAGTAGAGTTGCTAGAAGTAATATTTGGGGACTAACAAAATATGGTGCAAATGTAAGAGTAGTTGGTCCAGAAACATTACTACCTATAGAGCTGCAGAAAATGGGAGTTGAAGTATATACTGATGTTGACAAAGCTTTGAAAGGAGCAGATGTAGTTAATGTATTAAGACTTCAAAAGGAAAGACAATCAAGTGGCCTATTACCAAGTTTAGTAGAATACAATAAATTTTGGGGTTTAACTTCAAAAAGACTAGAACTTATTAAAGAGGATGGGATTATTATGCATCCAGGTCCTATGAACAGAGGTGTGGAAATCATGCCGGAAGTATATGAAGATCCACGCTCTGTAGTTGATGAGCAAGTAACAAATGGTGTTGCAATAAGAATGGCTCTATTATTCATGATGTTAGGAGGTAAAACCAGTGATGAAATTAATTAAAGATGGTCATATAATCGACCCTGCTAATTCAATTGATGACATTATGGATATATTAATTATCGATGAAAAAATTAGTAAGATTGAAAAGAATATAGAAGTTAAACCTGAGTATGAAATTATTAATGCAAAAGGACTTATGGTGTTCCCCGGTCTTATTGATATGCATGTACATTTAAGAGAGCCAGGATTTGAATATAAAGAAACTATAAAAACTGGATTAGCAGCAGCAGCAAAAGGTGGATTTACAACTATAGCTTGTATGCCTAATACCAAACCTGCCATTGATGAAAGGACTATAGTAGAAGCTTTAGATAGAAAAGCTAGAGGTGCCAAGGTAAATTTAAAAGTGATTGGTGCAGCTACTAAAAATATAGATTCAGATCAACTTACTGAAATGGGAGACATGAAAGAAGCTGGCATAGTTGCTATAAGTAATGATGGTAAGCCTGTTAAAAATGCTTATATAACTAGAAGAGTTTTGGAATATGCAAAAAAATTTGACCTTATATTAATTGAACATTGTGAGGATGAAAGTATGGCTAATGGAGGATTTATTCATGAAGGCTACTACTCAACTATATTAGGTTTAAAAGGTATACCTAGAGAAGCCGAAGACTTAATAGTAGCAAGAGATATAGCGCTTGCAAAAATGACGGGGGGCAAGGTTCATATTGCTCATATTAGTAGTAAAAATTCAGTGGATTTAGTTAGAGAAGCCAAAAAACAGGGGATAAATATTACTGCAGAAGTTACACCACAGCATCTTGTTCTTACAGACCAAGCAGTGGAATCTTTTGATACTTCAACAAAAATAAATCCCCCATTTAGAAGTGAACAAGATAGAGAAGCTTTAATTGCTGGTTTAATTGATGGCACAATAGATATGATAGCTACGGATCACGCTCCTCATGCTAGATGGGAAAAAGAAGTCGAATTTGCTTATGCTCCTTTTGGAGTTGTAGGACTAGAAACAGCAGTTTCCTTAATGTATACTAAATTAGTTAAAACTGGAATAATAAAATATAGTACATTAATAGAAAAGATGGCAAATAATCCTGGGAGAATATTTAATTTAGGAGGAGAATTGAAAATAGGTAATGATGCTGATATAACTTTATTTGATCCAAATATTGAATGGATAGTAAATCCTGATGAATTTTATTCTATGGGGAGAAATACACCATTTAAAGGCTGGAACCTAGATGGTCAGGTTATTCATACAATTGTAAAAGGTGACTTTGCCTTAAAAAATGGTAAGGTGATTTAATAATGATATATAAAAATTATGGAATTATTCTTTCTAATGAACCAATAATAGAAAAATTTATATATTTAATGAAAATTAAAGAAAAAGATATTGCTAATTTAGCAAAACCTGGCCAGTTTTTAGAAATAAAAACTGGCTCAATTCCATTACTTAGAAAACCAATAAGTATATTTGAAGTTGATAAGGCAGCAGGAACTATTTCAATTCTTTATCAAATTAAGGGTCAGGGAACTAAAAACCTTGCAGAACTTAAAATAAATCAAAAAATTGATTTAATAGGACCTTTAGGACATGGTTTTACAGTTGAGAAATTTAGTAAGAGATGTCTTTTGATTGGTGGAGGAATAGGAATTGCTCCTCTTTATGATTTAGGGCTTAAGTTGAAAGAAGCTGGTAATGAAATAGAAATAATCTTAGGCTTTAGTAGTAGAGAAACTTCCTATGCTATAGATTATTTTTCAAAAATAGGAAATGTGAAAATTGCAACAATTGATGGTAGTTTAGGAGTTAAAGGTACTGTAGAGGCGGTACTAAAAGATTATGATTTTAATACTTTCAATAAAGGATATGCATGTGGTCCAGAACCAATGTTAAAATATATAAAAACACTTGAAGATAATTTAGATTTAGAATTATCTCTTGAAGCCTATATGGGTTGTGGTCTTGGAGCTTGTTTAAGCTGCGTTTGTAAAATGGCTGATGGAGAATATAAAAGAGTTTGCAAAGAAGGCCCAGTTTTCCAGGCAAAGGAGGTAATCTTTGATGAATAAACTTGAATGTATTTTAGGGAATTTTAAAATGAAAAACCCAGTTACTGTTGCCTCAGGAACATTTGGGTCTGGCAAGGAATTTAAAGATTTTTATGATCTTGCTCTTTTAGGTGGAATTATGGTAAAAGGAACTACACCTGAAAAAAAAGTTGGTAATAAGCCTCAACGCTTAGTTGAAACCAGCGGAGGAATAATAAACTCTATTGGTCTTGCTAACGGCGGTGTAGATGATTTTATTAAAAATATTTTACCTGAAGCAAGAAATTATGGTACAGAAATAATTGTCAATATTTCAGGAAGCTCAATTGATGATTACGGTTATATGGCTGAAAGATTAAGTATTGAGGGTGTTAGTGCATTAGAAGTTAATATTTCCTGTCCTAATGTAAAAGAAGGCGGAATTACCTTTGGTACAGATCCTCAAATGGCTTATGAAGTTGCAAAGATGGTTAAGAAAAATACATCTAAACCAATAATAATGAAACTATCTCCTAATGTAAGTAATATTGCTATAATGGCACAAGCAGTAGAAAGTGGAGGTGCTGATATAATTTCAATGATCAATACTTTAATAGGTATGGCTATTGATATCGAAAAACAAAAGCCTGTCATTAATAATATAATTGGAGGCTATTCAGGACCACCTATAAAACCGGTAGCCTTAAGAATGGTTTATGAAGTATATAAAGCCGTTAATATTCCAATTATTGGTATGGGCGGAATAATGAATACTAATGATGCTTTAGAGTTTATAATGGCAGGAGCCTCAGCCATTAGTGTGGGTACTGGAAATTTTGTTGATCCATATATTCCTATTAACATCATTAAAGGATTAGAAGCTTTTTTAGATAAAAAAGGTTTAACATCATATACACAAATTATTGGTATAGCACATAAATAAGGAGAATTTAAATGAAAGCAAAAGAAAGATTAATTGTAGCTCTTGATGTGGATACAATGGAAGAAGTTGAATATTTAGTAAAGGAACTAAAAGATGAAATTGGTATGTTCAAGGTAGGTTTACAATTATATACAAGTATGGGAAATGATATAATATCATATATTAAAGAAAAAGGTGGGAAAGTATTCCTTGACTTAAAATTACATGATATTCCTAATACAGTTAGTGAGACTGTAAGAGTGTTAACTAAATCTGGTGTTGATATGATGAACGTGCATAGTCAAGGTGGCTATGAGATGATGAAGTTAGCTAAGGAAACTAGTATTAAAACAGCATTAGAGTTAGGTATGAAACCACCAATGCTTATAGCTGTAACAATATTAACTAGTTTGGGAGATACCGAAGTTGCAGAAATCGGGTATATAAAAAGTGCTAAAGAAATGGTCGAAAAGCTTGGCATTCTAACTGATAAAGCTGGTTTAGATGGAGTGGTTTGTTCACCTTTAGAAGCTGGATTGATAAAAAATGTTTGTCATGATGGCTTTATTACTGTTACTCCTGGCGTAAGACCTGTTGGTGGTGATGTTGGAGATCAAAAAAGAATTACTACACCTGGACAAGCAATTAAGGGTGGTTCAACATATATTGTTGTAGGAAGACCTATTACTAAATCAGAAAATGTCAAAGAAGCAGCAAGAAAAATAGTTGTTGAAATGGAAGGAATATAGGAGGTAAATATGAAATTATCAACTGAAGAGATCAAAAAAATATTTATTGAATCTGGAGCTTTACTAGAAGGACATTTCAAATTAACATCAGGAAGACATAGTGATAGATATATTCAATGCGCTAGAGTCTTAATGGAACCAAAATATACTTCAGCATTATGCAGTCATTTAGCCGAAGCATTTAAAGATGATGGTATAGAAGTAGTTATTGGACCAGCTACAGGTGGAATTATTATGTCTTATGAAATGGCTAGCCATTTAGGTGTTCCATCACTATTTACTGAAAGAGTTGATGGCAAAATGACTCTAAGGAGAAATTTTACAATTGAACCAGGTCAAAAAGTATTAGTAGTTGAAGATGTTGTTACTACTGGTGGCAGTGTTA
Source organism: Bacillota bacterium (assembly GCA_024635955.1). GTDB lineage: Bacteria > Bacillota > TC1 > TC1 > TC1 > WTXA01. The sequence goes on along the minus strand of JAGXHX010000061.1, from coordinate 10,837 downwards.
AAGAAGTAATTGATATTGTTAAAGAACATGGTGGCATTGTTGTAGGCGTTGCACTACTAGTAGATAGAAGTAATGGAAAAGTCGATTTAGGCACAAGAGTTGAAGCTTGTCTTTCTATGGATGTTAAGTCATATGAAGCTGAAGAATGTCCATTATGCAAGGCAGGATTACCAATTATAAAACCTGGTAGCAGAGCAACTTAATTCAATACAGTGAATGTGGGTAAAATATGGAGAAATTTATCGATACTGATAGAGCGATAGAGCTTATCATATCTAAAATGAAAAAAAAAAATAAAGAGATTATCAAACTAGAAGACTCATTTAACAGGATTCTAGCTACTGACATTTATACTAAAGTGCCAATACCTAATTTTAGAAAATCGCCTTTTGATGGTTATTGTCTAAATAGTGATTATACAAAAGGAGCTAGTAGTGATAATCCGATTAGGTTTGAAATACAAGGTGTTATTAAAGCTGGAGATGACATTAAATTATTAGTTGAGGGAGTATATAAAATAATGACTGGGGCACAGGTTCCAGAATTTTGTGATTTTGTAATTAAAAAGGAAGATACAAATGATGGATCTGATTATGTTTTAATTTATAAAGAAGGTAATCCAAGTGAAAATATTATAAGAATTGGTGAAGATGTTGGAGCTGGAGTTAAAATTATTGAAAAAGGTTCGAAAATTAAACCTGGCGCTGTAGCAATGCTAGCTGCAATTGGTATTTATGAAGTTGAGGTATTTCAATTACCCAAAGTAGGACTAATTACTTCAGGCGATGAAATTATTGATTTAAATAAAGAATTAAAACCAGGTAAAATTTATAATAGTAACAAATATGCCTTATTAGCTTTTATAAATGAATTAGGCATAAAAGCACATGATTATGGTGTTGCAGGTGATACGATTGATGATTTAAAAGAAAAAATTAATTTATCATTAGAAGAAAATGATGTTATAATTACTACTGGAGGAGTTTCTGTTGGCGATTATGATTATATTCAAGACGTATACAGTTTGTTGAATATAGAAAAAATCTTTTGGTCAGTAAAAATGAAACCAGGAACACCAGTAATGGCAGGTCAATTTGGTGATAAATTAATAATTTCATTGCCTGGTTCACCAGCTGCTAGTTTAATTACTTATGAAGTAATTGCTAAGCCAGCAATTAAGTTTTTTATGGGTTATAATGATTATATACCTAAAAAAAGATCAGGGATAATGAAGGATAATTTTAAAAAACTCAGTAATATTAGTAGATTCCTTAGAGTTTATATTAGGACTGGAATTGAGGGTTATGAAATTCATCTTTCTGGTAAACAAAATGCCGGAGTTCTTCAATCAATGTTAAGCTATACGGCTTTAGCTAAAATTACGAATCCAGATGAACCAGTTAAAATTGGAGATAAGGTAGAGTTTTCATTTGTCAATGAGGATGAGAATTAATGGATACTAAACCTGTTATTTCTTTTGTAGGATATTCAAATTCAGGTAAAACTACATTGATCTGTAAAATACTGAAAGAAATCAATAAAGATTATAAAATTGCTGTAATAAAACATCATGGTCATATAGAAAATAGAAACTCTATAGCTGAAATCAAAGATACAGATAGATTTTTACAAAGTGGGGCTAAAGAAGTTTTTTTATTAATCGGAGAAGAATCACCTGAAGATATTATTAAAATATTAAGTTTAAAGGATATTGATTTAATAATTTTAGAAGGTTTTAAAAAACTTGCTTACCCAAAATTTTATATAAAAAGAGAAAACATAAAAGAAATAGATTATAATTTAGATAACCTAATTGGAATAATTACTGATAATATTCCAGATTTAGTGGAAAATGATAGTTGCTTTAATATTGATGATATTATGAATATCATTGATTTTATTAAATTTAGATTTTTGAAAGGAGAATAACATTTATGGTTTCAATTACACTTAATGGTCAAAAGATGGAAACAAGTGCGGAAAAGAGTCTGCTGGAAATTGCCAGAGAAAATGGCATAGATATTCCAACTCTTTGTTATAATGAAAAATTGAAGTTATTTGCTGGATGCAGGATGTGTGTTGTAGAAATAACAGGCAGAAAAAACTTAGCCGCATCATGTTCAACTAAACCTTTGGAGGGAATGGTAATACAAACCCATTCTGATAAAGTTCTGAAATCCAGGAGAGAAATACTGGATTTATTGATTTCTAATCACCCGGAAGGATTATTTACTCAAGTGAAAGTGGGTAATAATAAGTTTCAAGAATATGCAAAAGAATATGAAGTTCTTAAAGGTAGTTATGATGGAGAGAAGAAAAATTACGAAATTGATTCTGCTAATGAAGCATATATTCGTGACCCTAATAAATGTATATTATGTGGACAATGTGTAAGCACTTGTGATCAAATACAAATTTCACATACAATTGATTTCTTGGGTAAAGGGTTTAATACGAAAATAGCTACAGCATTTGATTTACCTATAAGCACGGATAATTGTCGCTTATGCGGTCAATGTGTTAGTGTTTGTCCAACAGGTTCTTTGATTAATAAACAACTTGCAAATATAGAACCTTCTAAAATTAAAAAAGTTAGAACCACCTGTCCTTTCTGTGGTACTGGTTGTAACTTTGATTTGAATGTTGTAGATGGAAAAGTAATTGGCGTTACGCCACTTGAAGAAGCAACAGTTAATGGGACTTCTTTATGTGTAAAAGGTAGATATCATACAGATATGATTAGTAGTAAACAAAGATTAACGACTCCTTTAATAAAAAAAGATGGTGTGTTTGTAGAAGTGTCATATGATGAAGCTTTTGAATATATTGTGAATAAAATTAAAGAAATCAAAGATAAGTATGGGGCTGATTCAATAACTGGCTTATCATCAGCTCGTTGTAAAAATGAAGATAATTTTATTTTTCAAAAATTATTTAGAGCTGGTTTTGGAACAAATAACGTTGACCATTGCGCTCGAACCTGACATGCTCCTACAGTTGCAGGTCTTGCAACTACATTAGGTAGTGGAGCTATGACTAATTCAATTGAAGAAGTTGAAGGTAATGATGTATTGTTCATCATCGGTTCAAATGCTACTGAAGCTCATCCGATTATTGGTAATAAAATGAAAAGAGCTGTTCAAAAAGGATCAAAATTAATAGTTATAGATCCAAGAAAAACAGAATTAGCAACTATGGCTAAATATCATCTTAGATTAAAATCAGGAACAGATGCTGCTTTAATTAATGGATTAATGCACATTATTATTAAAGAAAATTGGCAAGATGCTGATTACATTGCAAATAGATGCACAGGTTATGAAAGCCTAAAAGAGAATGTAGCTAATTATCCTCCAGAAGTTGTTGAAGAAATTACAGGTATTAGTAAAGATATGCTTTACAAAACAGCAAAATTATATGCAAATACTAAGAAAGCTGGTATATTCTATACATTAGGTATAACAGAACATACTACTGGTACTGATAATGTAATGAATTTAGCTAATCTGGGCATGCTAACTGGCCATATAGGATTTGAACATGCTGGGATTAATCCTTTGAGAGGCCAAAATAATGTTCAAGGAGCATGTGATATGGCTGCTCTACCAAACTATTTCCCAGGATACAAAGCATGTGACGATAAAGATAATATTGAAGTGTTCGAGAAATACTGGGGTGTGAAATTAAGTGATCATAAAGGTTTAAGAATACCAGAGATGCTTGATGGAATTGTTGATGGTGATGTAAAGGCAATGTATGTTATGGGTGAAGATCCAGTATTGACAGATCCAGATGCTAACCATGTTAGAAAAGCGATGTCAAGCTTAGAGTTATTAGTTGTTCAAAATATTTTCTTAACAGAAACAGCTAAATTAGCTCATGTTATTCTTCCGGCTACTCTATATGCCGAAAAAGATGGTACTTTTACAAATACTGAAAGAAGAGTACAAAGAGTAAGGAAAGCAGTAGAACCACCAAAAGGCGTAATGCTTGACTGGAAAATGGTAGCAGAAATTGCTAAAAGATTAGGCTATAAAGGTTTTGATTATAATTCCGAAGAAGAAATATTTGAAGAAATAAGAAAAACAATGCCTACATATGCTGGTATTACTTATGACAGAATTGATAAAGATGGCTTACAATGGGGTTGCCTTACAATAGACAGTCCAGGAAGTAAATTTTTGCATGCTTGTGAATTTGTTAGAGGAAAAGGTCTGATGTTACCTATTGAATACCTACCACCTGCAGAATTAGTAGATGATGAGTATCCAGTACTAATGAATACTGGTAGAATGTTATATCACTATAATGTATCTACTAGAATTTCTGAAACCTTAGATGCAATAAGCCCAGTGGAGAGAGTAGAAATACATCCTGAAGATGCTAAAATATATGATCTGAATAAAGATAGTATAGTTAGAGTAACATCACGAAGAGGTTCTGTTACTGCTAATGTGAAAATCACTAAACGCGTTCAACCAGGAACCATCTATATGACCTTCCATTTTCATGAGTCACCTGTTAATGAGTTAACAAACTCAGCATATGATCCAGTAACTAAAACTGCTGAATATAAAGTTACTGCAGTAAAATTAGCAAAGGAGGCCTAAGATGTTTGTAATAGAAAAAAACAAAGTTATAGTTGATAAATTAGTTGAATATATGAACGACAATAGAGAAGCAAAGGGCGTTTTAATGGCTGCTTTGTTAAAATCTCAAGAATTAATTGGTTATATTCCTAAAGATATTGTTCTTCTTATTGAAGAGATATTAGGAGCACCAATTTCTCGTATAGATAATTTAATACAATATTATTCATTTTTAACTGACCAGTCTGTTGATTATACAGAAGTACAAAACAATTATGTAGCATCTGTAAACAAAAAGTATACTTCAAAGGATATTGAGTCAATTAAGAAAAATGAGATATATTCTTTAAGTAAATTAAAGGATATTGATACTTATATTGCTAATGGAGGATTTAGTGCCTTATCAAAAGTATTATCGAATTCAAGTGTTAATACTATTCAAACTTTAAAAGATTCAGGTTTTAAAGGTAGAGGTGATGGTGGTTTTGCAGCTGGTGTTAAATGGGAATTAATTGCTAATAATTTAGATATTAATAATAAAGGCATTATTTGTAATGCTGATATCAAAAACAACTCTTTAGATGCAAAAATAATTAATGACAATCCATTTAAATTGATTGAAGGTATGATTATTGCTGGATATTCTCTTGGAGCAAATCGTGGATACATTTATACAACTTTTACTAAAGAGATGGAAAAAGCAGTTCAAGATTCATATGCAGCTGGCATTTTAGGTGTTAAGGTATTGGGCAAGGACTTTTCCTTTGATATAGAAGTAAGATTTTCTGATGATAACTTCATTAGTCCAAGAGAAGTTGAAGTTGATGAATATATTGAAAGAGATATTAATATACATCGTGAGAAAAAAATTAATAATAGGTCATTTGGTATAAATGGTAAACCTTTAGAGTATTTTATTACTGATAAATGCATAGGTTGTACAAAATGTGCTAAAAACTGCCCTGTTTTTTGTATTGAAAGTGCACCTAAAAAATTACATATTATTGATCCAAACGCATGTATAAAATGTGGTACTTGTATGTCAGTATGTCCTGTTGCTGCTATAGTTTATACTAATTTAGTTGCAAATGTAGAAACTCTAATAAATGTTGCTGATGTAATTAATTTAGGAGTTGAAGCATATAAAGCTATAGGAACAGAAAAAAATCCTGGAATGAAAATCATATCAATTGAAGGTGATGTTACGACACCTGCACTTGTTGAAGTTCCAACAAACACAACAATAAAAGAAATTATTGATAATTACGCTGGTGGTGCTATTGGTGAATTATTAGGAGTTAGAATTGGTGGTCCTATTGGTCAAATTTTACCTCTAAATAAACTTGATAAAGGGGTAGATTTAGATACACCTTCAAAATATGGATTAATTTCTGGTGTAATGGAAGGAACAAGTATCTATGTAATTGCTGGTAAAACATCAATGATGGATTTAGCTAAGCAATCAATGGAATTTGCAGTTAAGGAATCATGTGGTAAATGTGTGCCTTGTAGAGAAGGAACTAAAAGAACAGCAGAATTATTAGATAAAATTAGCAAAGGTGAAAAGAATGAAATCAATTTAGAAAAATTAGCTACATTAACTCAATTGATGGAATCATCATCCTTATGCTCATTAGGTCAATTGGCGCCTTCTACAATAAATAGTATTTTAACAAATTATAAAGATTTACTATAAAATTTAAATAATAAAATCACATGAAAAAAAGATCAGGGATTAATTCCCTGATCTTTTTTTAGTGAAATTTAAACGTTTTAGCAATCGTGTAATCGATGAAGCAAATACTAGACTTAAAACTATAATTGCAAGTATTTGAATAGTAAGAGTAGCGTTTTCTATGATTGCTTTGGAATCTTGATTAACAAAACCAAATACCATATAAAAAATATTCAGACCAGGCAGAAGTGGTATAATACCAGCTATTAAATATACTTGTAGAGGTTTTCCGATTCTTCTAGTTAAATATATTGATAAGAAAGAAATTAAAAACGAAGCTAAAAATACAGATAGCAAACTATTATCAAAAGTTTGTAATGCGTATAAATAGGTAGCCCAACAAATAGATCCGAGCATAGCATTTATTGGTAAATCCTCTTTACTAGCTTCTAAGGCTATGCTTATAAAACCTGTGCCTACACCCATCATAATTATTTCTAGAATTGCCATACTCCACCTCCTGTAATAAATACATATAAAGCAAAGATAAAGCCTACTCCAATGCTTAATGCAGTTGCTGATAGAATAGCTTCAATTCCTCTACTGGCACCAGTAATGAAATCTCCATTAACAACATCTCGAATAGCAGTTATAGCAGCAATTCCGGGAGTAAGAATAACAATTGCACTTGCAATCATTTTATCATATTGTAATAATGGGTAAAAATTAAAGACAATAAGACTTAAGGTACTGATTAATGCTCCGGCAAGTATATTAGATATAAAGTATGGAACATTATTCTTGTATAATATTTCTATGAAATATGCTGGAAACAAAGTAATTAAAAAAATTGCAACCGCACCAGTAAATGAACCACCAAAGCCCAATGTAAATGAAAATGTTCCCAAACCTGTACCAATTACTCTTAACCAAAATGGATATGTTATAATATTGTCTATATTATTAAGTTTATTCATGGTTTCATTGATACTAATTTTATGTTTAGAATAATCATCAGCTACTTTAGTAACTAATGATAACTTTTGTAAGTTATTCATTCTTTTTACAATGCTTTTAGTCAAAGTTATCGGATATTTATCTTTCATCTCAATAGAAACTATAATTGCTCTTCCAATTACAATCACATCTTTAGAAATGATATCTAAATCAGTAAGCATTTTTTTAATTATATATTGGACTCTGAAAGTTTCTGAGCCATTTCTTAACATGATTTCGCCTGCTTTTAAAGCAACTTTTAATTCGTCATACATATAATCCTCCTTACTCTAACTATATTATATATTATCTTTTATTGTTTTTCCCTGTTTTAAGCTTTATTTATGTTATAATATTGCAGAAGAGGTATGAAAATGGTACTTTTAATAAATAATTATGATTCTTTCACATTTAATATATATGAATATTTAAAAATCTTAAAACAAGATGTCATTGTGAAAAATAATGACGATATTAGTATATTTGACATTAATTTTAATAATATCAATCATATAATAATTTCACCAGGGCCTAAAAGACCTGAAAATGCTGGATTATCACTTGAGTTAATTAGATTATACGAAGGTAAAATACCAATATTAGGAGTTTGCCTTGGTTATCAATGTATAAATTATATGCATAAGGGAACTTTGATAAAAGGGCATCCTGTACATGGTGTAGTTGATAAAATTTATCATGATAATGATGGACTATATATCAATATAAAAAACCCTTTAAAGGTTACTAGATATCATTCATTATCAATTGATGAAAGTAATTTAGATAAGATGTTTACTATAACATCAAAATTAAAGGATGGAACCATAATGAGCATTGAAAATAAAAAGATGATGTTATATGGAGTACAGTATCATCCTGAAGCAATATTAACAGAACAAGGATTAGATTTATTTAACAATTTTTTAAGGATAAATAATGGAAAAACATATTGATTTAAAAAAAAATATAATAATAGAAGATATAGTAGATATATTTAAAGATGAAGATTATTTTTTTATGTTAGAAAGTAATAGGGAAAATGATACACAAAGCCTTTATACATATATCGGGATTAACCCTATAGATTTTATTGTGATTGATTCAGGTGGTTTAGTTGCAATTGAAAAATTAAATGATTTTTATAAAAGATACAGGAAAGGTGCAGATAAAATCACCTTTCCTAGTTTTTTTTCTTTTTTAACTTATGATTTAGGGATGACATTCATAGATGTTAAAAGCAGGTTTACTTTTAACTCTAAAATTCCACTAGGTTTTTTAGGTTATTATCCTATTGTTATAGTAAAGAATATTAATGATAACAAGTTTTCAATATATTTTGACCATGAATATGAAGAGAATGCTATTGAAATCTATAAAAGGATTGAAAATTATAAAAGGAAAAACAAGAAGGTTGCTAGTAACATTTATCAATTTTCATATCATGAAAGATTCAAGGAATATTCAAAAAAAATTAAAACAATCAAAGATTATATTTATGAAGGTGACGTTTACCAAATCAATTATACCAGAAGGTTTACCGGACGGATAAATAATATAAATTATAATTACATGTATCTAAAGTTAAGAAATACTAATCCAGCACCTTTTTCAGCCTTTATTAGACATAACAATTGGTCTATATTGTCAAGCTCTCCAGAAAGACTAATAAAATCAACTTTTGGCATATTAGAAACACGTCCTATAAAAGGTACAATTGAAAGAGGGAATAATGTTATTTCAGATTATATAAATAGATATAAACTAAAAAAAAGTGAAAAAGATAAAAGCGAATTATTAATGATTGTTGATTTAGCAAGAAATGATTTAAGTAGAGTGAGTAAAAGTGGAAGCGTTAGTGTAAAAGAGCTTTTCAAACTTGAAACCTATGAAACAGTTCATCATTTGGTTAGCACCATAACAAGCGAAATTGAAGCTGGATTAAGTCCCTTTGATGTTCTTTATAGATTGTTTCCTGGAGGATCAATAACTGGTACACCTAAAAAAAGAGCTATAGAAATTATTGATGAACTTGAAGAGTTTCCTAGAGGTATATATACTGGTGCAATTGGATATATTAAAAATAATGGGGATTTTGATTTTAATATTGCAATTAGAACCATAGTCGTTGAAGATGATATATTCAATTATAATGTTGGTGGTGGTATAACCTGGAAATCAAAGTGTAATTCTGAATTTATTGAAACTGAACATAAAGGATTAGGTTTAAAAAGGAGTTTGGAGCTTGAATTATAAAATTGATAAAAATAATAGCATAATCGAATATGACAATAGTGTTTTTGAAACATTTTTAATTGAAGATGGTCATCCATTTTTCTTTGATAAACATTTAAACAGATTAGAAAAAGCTTGTAATGATTTATTTGATTTAAAGATAAATAAAAAAAGTATTAAAGCATTTCTTTATAATAATATTCCTAAGAATGGGAAATTTGGTGGAAGATTAGTTTGTAGTATTGATGGTTGTATTTTATCATTTAGAGATGTAAAATATAATGAGTCTGGTTTTTTAGATTTATCTTCTATTATTAGAAGTAGTAATGACAAAAAATATTTATATAAAACAAATGATTACTTAGAAAGACTGATTGAACTTAATAAAGCTAGAAAATCAGGTTTTTTAGATACTATTTATTTAAATGAAAAAGGTTTTGTTACTAGTTGTTCAATAGCAAATATATATTTTATAAAATCCGGAATAATTCATATACCAGCTTTAAAAAATGGTTTGTTAAATGGAATAGTTAGAGAAGTTATAATAAAATCTAATGATTGTATTGAAGGGGATTATACTATTGATGACTTTATACATTCAGATGGTATTTTTATCAGTAATTCTCTTATAGAAATATTGAAAGTAGAAGGTATAAGAGAAAATAATATAATTTGTGATCAAAAGACCTTAAATAAAATTAATGAATCATATTATTTAGAAAAGGAAATAGATAGGAGGAAATGTTTTGGATAAGATTGTATTAAGCAACCTTGAATTTTATGGCTACCACGGCTATTTTCCCGAGGAGAATATTTTAGGACAACGATTTAGAGTCACTATTGAGGCTTATGGGGAATTAAGTTTATCTCATACAAGCGGAGATTTGGATGATTCTGTAAGTTATGTTGATATTTATGATGTTGTAAATGAGGTGTTTTTCAGTAAAAAATACAAAATTTTGGAACAGTTAGGTTATGATATTGGCAAAGCAATTATCGATAAGTTCTTTAGAATTAAATCTGTGCAAGTATTTGTTATGAAACCAGAAGTTCCTATCCCTGTAACTTGTGATTATTTTGGTATTCAACAAGAAATTAAGCGTGAATTGATTTCCTATATAGGACTTGGTAGTAATCTAGGCGATAGAGAAGGTTATTTGAATTCTGCTATACACCAATTAGAATTTAATAAAGAAATTGAAGTTACTAAAATAAGTAAAGTTTATGAAACAGATCCATTTGGATATGAAGATCAAGGTATGTTTTTAAATATGGTAGTAGAAGTTAAAACGAGTCTTAGTCCAAGGGCTCTATTAAAATATTGTAATCACATCGAGGGTAATCT
>JAGXHX010000060.1 GCA_024635955.1 Bacillota bacterium | reverse complement strand
GATTCATAAAATTACAAAATAGCTACCAAGAACCACCACCGCCTCCGCCAAAGCCACCACCAGAAAATCCTCCGCCACCAGAGAAACCACCACTACCACCGAAGTTACTGCTATTTACTTGTTGATTATGCATGTAACTAGCTTGGGCCATATTATTCATAATATAAAGATTACTGTACAATAAACCATAACTTATTAATACGTTACTACTTTGATAATATTGTGGTATATTCATATTAATTCCATCAAACTTATTTGCAAATACTTTAGACACACCAAGAACATGTGCATATGGTAATATATCATAGAAATAATACTGATTTTCTTCAATGAGCTTTTCAAGCTCATTTTTTCTTGCTACCTCTAGGAATTCTCTAAATCCTTTTATTCTTCCCAATAAGGTTATAGCATTATCATTCCTCTTTTTAATGAACATAGCCACAACTAAATTTAATTGCACCAATATAAAAATCAGTGTAAATGAAAGTAGATTTGTTAAGCTATAAATAATAAAAGTAGCTAGTGCTATAGTTATAATTAGTGCGATAGAATAAAAGCTCTTGCCTTTTTTAATACCAGAAACTGTTTTTTCCAACTTAAAACTTAAAATCAAATTTAGTATTGAGCCAATTATTACTAAAAATCCAATAGCAAATACTTCTAATGAACTAAAATGATCAAAAAATGTAATGATTGAAAATATAATTGGTAATAGACTTGCGCCTATAATCAAAAACCTCATAACAAGGGATTTGGAATTAACTAATTTTCGATCTTTAACAGCAACTATTGCAGAGCTAGCTGCAGTATATAGGGTTTCTTCTAAATCAGATTTCGCTACAATATCTTTATCTTTAAAAATTTGCTCATAAAATACTTTTATATGATTTTCTTCGTTTTCCATAATTTTTTCAGTTTTTTCAAAGGTAAAATCATTTTTGTCTATAAACTTAATATTCATATAACCTTTATTAGCTAAATAATAAAACAAAGATGTACATTCTTTTATCTGACTTAAGGTTACTAATTGAGAATTTACTTCTTTATATATTTGAGATACTTCTAAAGGAGATAAATTTTCAGGTGGATAAAACTCAATTACTTCAATAATTTTTTTATCTCTACCAAAGCGATACCATAAATATATACTTAATGATAAAACCAAAGCAGCTATAGCGATAATTCCAATATAAGTTTGTTGATACCATGATTTTAATACTGGTGCTCCAGCAAAATATGAACTATCGACTGGTATGAAAATAGTTAAATATTCAGTATTTCCTATAGTCTTTGTTGTTTTACCCTCAATATAAAATCCTGAAGCGGTTTCTAAAATATTATAGTCAACTTTTGCTTCAATATTTGAACCGATTTCTCCTTGGTAAAATTTAATTGTACTAGCATCAATTTTACTAGGCAACTTAATTTTAAATGTTCCTTCTGAAATTTGTGTTGACATATTACCCATTAAATTATAGCCAATAAACTGCTCACCGCTAAATTTACCAACTAAATAATCATATTTAATGATATATTGTTGCTTTCCTATTAATGTCTTATTTGCATCACCAATTTTCAAATTCAAAAATTTATAACCATATTGTTCGATTGTATTTTTTTGATAATTATAATTTGGTATTCGAATATTTTCTATCTTAGAATACAAATTTTGACGATTAGGAAATCTAAATGGTATATATCTATATATCCCATGTGATTGATTTAAAAAATCTACATTAATATCTTCTGTAACTATATAATTATTTTCCTTAGTAACTTCTAAATCAACATTATATTTATCAATAACAAAGTCACTTGCCTTTACGTTATTAGTAAAGCCAAGAAAAAATATAAAACTAAATAGTAATAGAAAAGTTAATTTAACTTTTTTAATCATTAAAATTTCACCTCAGGTACATTTTTACTTATTTCTTCAGTTTCGAAGAAAGGTTCTTCTTTAAAGCCAGTAAACATTGCAACAATTTTAGTTGGAACTTGTTGTACCATTGTATTGTACTCACGAACTGTACCATTATAGTATTTACGACTAAATGCTATTTCTTCTTCTAATTTTGATAAATTTCCTTGCAAATCTAAAAAATTAACATTTGCTTTTAATTCAGGGTAATTTTCTGCAACTGCAAATAAATTCATCAATGATCCTGTCAACTGTTTGTTTGCTTGAATCTTTTCTGTAGAGTCTGTAGCAGCCATTGCAACATTTCTAGCTTTTGTAACATTTTCAAAAGTTTCCTTTTCATGAGTTGCATAGCCTTTTACTGTTTCTACTAAATTTGGTATAAGATCATATCTCTTTTTTAAATAGACATCAATAGTAGAAAAAGCCTCTTTAACCCTTACTCTATTTTTAACCAAATTATTATATATTCCTAGACCAGCAACTACAATAACTGCAACAATAATTAATATTATCCATCCCCACATAATTAATACCACCTTTCAAATCTTTTATAAATAAATTATATCACATAATAAAAAAAAGAGGACATACATCCTCTTTTATAAGTACATTTTATTTAGTCTAAGAAATCTTTAAGTTTCTTGCTTCGACTAGGATGTTTTAACTTTCTTAGTGCCTTTGCTTCAATTTGTCTGATTCTTTCTCTAGTGACACCAAATTCTTTTCCAACTTCTTCAAGTGTCCTACTTCTTCCATCATCTAATCCAAAACGTAATGATAGAACTTTTTTTTCTCTTTCAGTTAAAGTATCTAAAACTTCTGCTAGTTGCTTTTTCAACAACATAAAAGCAGCACTATCTGGAGGCGAAAGAGCACCTTCATCTTCAACAAAATCTCCTAAATGGCTATCTTCTTCTTCACCAATAGGAGTTTCCAACGAAACTGGATCAAGTGATATTTTTTGTATTTCTCTGATTTTTTCCAGAGGTATTCCCATACGTTCAGCAATTTCTTCTGGTTTAGGATCTCTTCCCAATTCTTGAAGTAATTGTCTAGAAATTCTAACATACTTATTAATTGTTTCAACCATATGTACAGGTATTCTAATTGTTCTAGCTTGGTCGGCAATAGCTCTAGTTATTGCTTGTCTGATCCACCAAGTTGCATATGTACTGAATTTAAAACCTTTTTCATAATCAAATTTATCAATTGCCTTAATAAGTCCAAGATTTCCTTCTTGAATAAGGTCCAGAAACAGCATTCCTCTCCCTACATATCTTTTGGCAATACTAACAACTAATCGTAAATTAGCTTCTGCTAATTTTCTTTTTGCTTCCTCATCACCAAGAGCCATTCTTTTAGCTAACTCAATTTCTTCACTTGAAGTTAAAAGATTAACTCTACCTATTTCTTTAAGATACATTCTTACTGGATCGTCTATGGCCACCCCATCAGCCACTGTTAAATCTAATGGCTTTACAATTGTCTCTTCTTCTACATCTTCAATAAGTTCAACTAGTTCTAGACCTTGTTTTTCCAATTCTTCATAAATAAAAGAAAAATCTTCTAGCGATAGATCTAAATCCTGGTAAGCATCTTTAATTTCATCTTTAGTAGTCAAATTAATATCATTATTTTCATCAATAATATCAGAAACAATTCCTTTTAAGGCTTCTTTTTTAACTTTAACTTTTTGTTTTTTGTCTGATTCAGTTGTTGTTGCATCTTTTTTCTTAGCCTTCACTTGATTAGCCCTCCTCTATATGTCCTCTAGTTTACGTCGTAAACTATTCCACTCGTATTGTAATTCTACACTAGACTCACTATTTCCTTCTTTTTCAGCTACTTTTATTGATTTAATTACTTTATCAATTTCATTTTTATAAAATATCCTTTTAACATTATTTAGATAGCTGATAAAATCCGTATATTCGACTATAGGAAAATCTTCTTTCATAGCTAAATATATAATAAGATTTTTCACTTTTTCATCATCAATTTTATCAACCATATATTTAATTGTTCTAAATTCCATTGGTATCTCTAAAATCATTAACAATGATCTTTTAATCAGACTATTGTTAAAAAAATCTTCAAATTTTTCTTTTATCAAATATTCAGAATATTCTAATTGATTGATTATAATTTTCAATAAATTCAATTGAGCTTTGTCATAATTATCATTAACATTTATTTCTTTATCTTTTAATTTAATAGCTTTATTATTTTCAACAATAATATTATCATTACCTTTAAAAATTATTTCTTCAATTGCATTTTTGTTAATAGATAATTCTTCGCAAAGGATTTTTATATATTCATTTCTTAAAAGTGGATCTTGTTGGCTCATTATTTCTGGCAAAACATTTCTAGCACATTTAACCTTATCTTCTGGTTCTTTATAATTATATATACTCTTATTTAAATCTAATATGTATCTAAATGAACTTTTTGATTTTCTGATTCTTTCTAGAAATGAATTTAATCCAAATTTATTAATGAATTCATCAGGATCTTTGGCTCCATTTAAATCTGCTATTTTAACATTCACATTCAAAGAACGCAATAAACCAGCTGCTCTAACAGCAGCATTTTTACCTGCATCATCATTATCATAAACCATAACTATTTCATTTGAATATCTTAATAATAATCTCCCTTGTTCTTCAGTAAAAGAAGTCCCCAAAGAGGCAACTGCATTTAATATGCCTTTTTGCCATACAGAAACAACATCCATATAACCTTCCATTACCAAAACTTGATTCTTTTTCCTTATATCCTCTTTAGCAATATTCAATCCATAAAGATTATATTTTTTTTTGAAAATCCCAGTTTCAGGGCTGTTTAGATATTTTGGTTCACTATTTCCAATTACTCTTCCACCAAAACCAATAATTTTATTTTGGATATTTTCTATAGGGAAAATTAATCTATTGAAAAACTTGCTGTAAATTTTCCCTTCCATACTTTTAGAAAAGATTCCGCTTTCTAACAATTCATCAGCAGTGTATCCAAGTTTGGCTAATTGAGAAATTAACTCATCACTTTTAAAAGGAGCATATCCTATTTTGAATTTTTCTAATGTTTCTTTAGATAAGCCTCTATTTTTTGCATATGCAAAAGCTTCTTTGCCATACTCATCTTGTAATTTCTTATAAAAATATCTAGCTACAAATTGATGAATATTAATTTGTCTTTCTTTCTTTTGATCATCTTCTGAATTTTTAGGTTTTCCATGATTATTAAAATTATTATCATTTAACACTACTCCAGCTTTGTCACCTAAGTATTTAAGTGCTTCGCCAAATGACATATGTTCATGTTCAATCAAAAAAGTGAAAACATTACCAGATGCATTACAACCAAAACAATGATATATTTGCTTTTCTGGACTGACAGTAAATGAAGGAGTTTTTTCATTATGAAAAGGACAGTTAGTAATAAAGTTTCTACCCCTTTTTTTCAGGGGTAGAAACTCACCAATAACTGTAACTATATCAGATTTTAACTTTATTTCTTCAATGATATTATCATTGTAAAAACCCATTTATACTTCCTCTATTCCTCTTCTAAATATTCTTCATGAACATCTTTTTTAGGCTGTTTAAGCCCCTCAATTTTTATACTGTTTTTTTCTGCATAATCCCATAACGCAGCATTAATTGCTTCTTCCGCCAATAAAGAACAATGTACTTTATTAGCTGGAAGACCATCCAAGGCTTCAGCGACTGCTTTATTTGTTACTTTAAGTGCTTCTTGAACTGTTTTGCCAACAACTAATTCTGTAGCCATACTACTAGTTGCAATTGCAGCTCCACAACCAAAGGTTTTGAATTTAACCTCTTCTATTATACCTTTTTCATTAACTTTTAGATACATCCGCATAATATCTCCACATTTTGCGTTACCAACTGTTCCAACACCTGATGCATTTTCAATTTCGCCCATATTTCTTGGATTCATAAAGTAATCCATAACTTTTTTTGAATACATAACATTACACTCCTTTATTTTTTAGAAAGTCTTCATATAATGGAGACATATTTCTTAATTTTTCAATAATTCCTGGTAAAACATCTAATAGAAAGTCTATTTCATCTTTACTATTATACTCACTTATAGATACTCTTAATGAACCATGTGCAATTTCATGTGGTAACCCTATTCCAAGTAATACATGAGAAGGATCTAAAGACCCTGAAGTGCAAGCAGAGCCACTAGAAGCACAAATGCCATACATATCAAGTGCTAACAACATTGATTCACCTTCGATAAAACTAAAACTAAAATTGGCATTTCCAGGTATACGATTCTGTCTGGAACCATTTAGTCTAACATACGGAATTTTTTTTAAAACATTGTCAATTAAATATTCTCTAAGTTCTAATATCTTAATTTCTTTTTCAACTACATTATCCAAGGTAATTTCTAAGGCTTTTGCTAAAGCAACTATTCCAGCAACATTCTCTGTTCCCGGTCTTTTCTTTTTTTCCTGTCCGCCGCCAAATATTAGATTTTCAATTTTAATTCCTTTTCTAATATACAAAGCTCCAACCCCTTTAGGTCCATGTATTTTATGTCCTGAAAGTGATAACATATCAACTCCCAAGTCTTTTATATCAACTTTAATTTTCCCAATAAGTTGAACAGCATCAGTATGTACTAATATGTCTTTGTCTTTTACATACTCCACTATTTCTTTAATAGGTTGAATCGTTCCAATCTCATTGTTTACTGCCATAATGCTAATTAATATAGTGTCATCTCTTATAGCTTTTTTAAATTCTTCAAAATCTAATATTCCATCAGCTCTAACAGGCACATATGTAACATCAAATCCTTCTTTTTCAAGTTGTTCAACTGAGTGTAATACAGCATGATGTTCTATAGTTGAAGTTATTATATGTTTCCCCTTTTTTTTCAATTTCCTAGCTGTACCTAAAATGGCCCAACTATCAGCTTCTGTAGCTCCACTAGTAAAATATATTTCTTTAGCTTGAACACCTAAATTATTAGCTAAACTTTTTCTAGACTTTTCTATAATTGTTTTTACTCTATTCCCAAAATCGTAAACACTTGAAGGATTACCGTATTCATTTTTATAAATATTAATCATTTCGTTTATAACCACATCATGAATTTTTGTTGTTGCAGCATTATCAAAATATACAATTTTTTCTTCCATATTTAAAACTCCTTTGATTTTTCTAAATAAGATTTAAGAACATCTTCAATAGTCATATTTTCAATTACTTCTCTAATTTTCACATTAATTTCTTCACAAACTATTTGAGAAAAGCAATTAGATTTTATAATACAAGATTTATCACTAGAACTACTACACCCACCAACATCAAGTTTTCCTTCTAATTCATATAAAACCTCAGAAACTTTAATATCTTTTGGATGTTTTGCTAAACTATATCCACCTAGCGACCCTCTTTGGGTTATTATGAGATTAGTCTTTTTTAATTTTGCAATAATTCTTTCAAGGTATGCTTCGGAAATATTTCTCTTTGTAGCTATAGTTTTTAATACTAAATAACTATCATTCGGATTATTTAGATAAGCTATTGCAAGATCAGCCATTGCTATTAATCCATATTTACCTTTAGTAGAAAGTTTCATAATAACTCCTTCCCAACCAAACTAGTTGGTATTCCAAAATTATATTATCATTTAGATATATTAAAGTCAACCAATTTACTAGGTTTTCAGATAAAAGATAATTATTTTATAAAACTTTAATAATTATAGGATATTCATAAACACTCCAAACTTTCTCATAATTAAGTATATAATTTGTTTCCTTAACTTTCAGTTCTGATATATCATGACCAGTGAATGATATTTCTAAAGGCAATGTTATATAGTCATTCGCAGTTTTTTCAAACCTTAAAAAATATGGCATTTTTTTATTTTTATTTGTTAATAGCCAGTCTAATTGTAATAGTGCACGAACAACAATAATATCAATACTACTATTATAACTGAGTATAAAATTATATAAAAATTCATATTTATCATTTAATGATAAAACATTTATCTTATTAAAAACTATTTCTCCTAAATTACGATAAAATTCAAAATTATCTTTAATAATATTCATTAAGTATATAAAAGTTTGTCTAAAGTATTTCTTATTATAGAAATTATCTATTCCTTCTTCTACATACTTGATTTCAAGTAAATCTTCACTCTTTAACCAATAATTTTCTAAAACTTCATAAGGAGGATAATTTCTATATTTAATACCATATTTTTTCGCATCATTAAACATTATAGTATTAGGTATTACCTTTAAAAAGCCCACCTGTAACATTTGAGCTTTCAATGCATAGATTTCATTAAATGATTTTTTGAATGATTCTAAATTTTCATAAGGTAGACCAGCTATTAAATCTGTATGTAAATGTAAATTTCCTTTTGATAAAAGATATTCTACTCTTTCCTCTATCTTATTAAAATCATTATTTCTGTTAATGGCTTTTAATGTTTCTTTATTTGTAGTTTGAATCCCAATTTCTAACTGAAATAGTTTCTCTGGGCTATTATGAAGTATTTCTACTAAGGAATCATTCATTTTATCTATACTCACTTCAAAATGAAAGTTGCATCCTTTGTTTTCATGTTTCAATAACCCAATTACTATTGATTTTGACCAGTCAACATTGGAATTAAAAGTTCTATCAATAAATTTAATTTGTTTAACACCATGATCAACTAAAATAGATATTTCTTTAAGTATTTTCTCCGCTGACTTTAACCTTAAAATATTATCAGATCCCGATAAACAATAAGAACAATGAAAAGGACAGCCTCTACTACCTTCATAGTAGATTATCTTGTTTTCCAACTGATCCAGAATCTTTTCATAAACGAATGTTTGTTTGTCTAAATCAATATATTCTGTATTTCGAGGCAATATTTTGGGATAATCAAATTCCATTTCTAACAGCTTTTTAAATCCAATTTCTCCTTCGCCAATAATAAGATGATCAATAAATTCATATTTCTGATAAATTTCACTTATTTCTGGTCCTCCAAGTACTATTTTTAAATTATTTTTGACAACTTTTAAATTTTGAGCTAATTTAAGTATCATATCTTTATTCCAAACATAGGTAGCAAAACAAACTGCCTCATAATTACCATGATTAATTTTATGAAATATTTTATCAATTGGTTCATTAATTGAAAACTCTAATAAATCATAATCATAGTTTAAATCTTTAACATAACTATATAAAGCATATATAGCCAGATTTTTATGAATATACTTAGAATTAATTCCTATAATTGCAATTTTCATTCTATTTTATCCTTATACCCTTTTGGCAGAAAAAGTTCTTTAAATATTTTAATAGCATACCCATCAGTCATACCTGAAATATAATCAACTACATTGACTATTTGTTCATTGCCATTATCATGATATTCAGATGGTAAGGCATTTTCAAATTCTAAATAATAATCAAAAAGTTCAGTCAATAATCTTTCAACTTTACTTTCTTCTTCCTTAGCTTTTGAATTTATATATACATGATCAAACATATAATCTCGCAAACTATTCATTGCTTCTAAAACATTCTTATCCATCAATATTTCATTTTGTCCTTCGCTAGTATAGATTATTGATTCGACCATATTATTTATTCGATCACTATGAGAATTTCCTAAGATAAGTAATTCTTCTTTGGGCAAATCAATTTCCTTAATGATGCCACCTCTTACTGCATCGTCTATATCATGATTCAAATATGCTACTCTATCGCTTATTCTAACGATTTGACCTTCTAATGTAATTGGCATACGAGATTTTCCACTGTGCCCTAAGATTCCATCTCTTACTTCGAAGGTTAAATTTAAACCTTTACCATTTTTTTCTAATTTTTCTACAACGCGTAAACTTTGTTCATTATGAGCAAAATGTCTGCCCTGTTTTTTTAACATATCATCAATAACTTTTTCCCCACTATGGCCAAATGGTGTATGACCCAAATCATGACCTAGAGCTATGGCTTCAGTTAAATCTTCATTAACCCGAAGCCCTCTAGCTATAGTTCTTGCTATGGCTGAAACTTCCAATGTATGAGTTAATCTTGTTCTATAATGATCACCAGGAGAAATAAAAACCTGTGTTTTATGCATAAGTCTTCTAAATGATTTACTATGGATGATTCTATCTTTATCTCGTTGATACTCAGTCCTTACGCTACAAAGAGGCTCAGATATTAACCTCCCTTTACTTTTTTTACTTAATGAAGCAAATTTTGATAAATATTGTTCTTCAAAATCTTCCCATTTATTTCTAATAATCATGTTTCCTCCTTATTTTAAATAAACTATGGTAGCCCCTATACTACCTTCATTGGCTTCACCATAACGATAACTTTTTACAAATGATAAACTTTGCAAATATTCCCATATCGCTTTTCTTAATGCGCCGGTTCCCATTCCATGTATAATTCTTATATAAGGATATTTGCTTAAAACTGCCTGGTCTAAGTATTTTTCTAAATTATACATACACTCATCTACAGTTAATCCTCTAACATCAATTTCCATAGGTATATTGCCTTTATTTATTTCTTTAATGATCCTATATGTTTCTTCTGTTTTATTAATAACTATATTTAATAGGTCATTATATGGCAAATTAATTTTCATGATTCCAATTTTCACTAAAGCTACCTCTTTAGCATCATCTGCTTCTACAACTTCTCCAACTTTATCTATAGATATTACCTTTACAGATTGACCTTTATGTAATGAAGTTGTGCCACTTTTTTTTGTATTTATTTTCACTTGTGATAGACTATCTTCCAAGTCTTTAATTCTATTCCTTGCTTTATTAGCTACTTCAGGATTGTTTAATTTTAATTTTTTTAATTCTTTGATTATATTTTCACTTTCACGTTTGATATTGGTTAGAATATCCTGTGATTTTTCTAAATCTTTATTAATTATCTTTTGATTTTTATCACTTAAGGCCTTTTGTTTATTTATTAATTCCAATTTTATGCTTTCGATATCCTCTTTTTCAAATTCTAAACTTTTTAGTTTATCATTTAACAAACTTCGCTCTTCTTCCAAAGATTGAATCAATTGGCTAGTTTCCAATTCACTAGTATCTATTAAAGATTTTGCAGTAATAATTATTTTTTCATTAAGACCGCATCTTTTAGCCACCTCTAACCCTAAACTTGATCCAGGTGTACCTATAATAAGTTGGTAAGTAGGTTCTAAGGTTCTAACATCAAAAGCCATTGATGCATTGGAAAATCCAGGTGTATTATATGCAAAAACCTTTAATTCACCATAATGTGTAGTAGTAATACTATGACAACCT
Organism: Bacillota bacterium; assembly: GCA_024635955.1. Taxonomy (GTDB): domain Bacteria; phylum Bacillota; class TC1; order TC1; family TC1; genus WTXA01. The sequence continues at coordinate 16,563 of JAGXHX010000060.1, read as the reverse complement.
TTATCATTTAAAAAAGTCAAAATTGACATAGCCAAACTACTGCCTTCTTTAGGATCTGTTCCATTACCAAGCTCATCAAATAGAAGTAAGGTTTTAGAATCTGCTAAATCTAGCATTTCTTTAATATTATATATATGTCCAGAAAATGTTGATAAAGAATTTTCTATACTTTGTTCATCTCCTATATCTGCTAAAACTTTAGTGAAATACGACATTTTAGACCCTTCATTAGCAGGTATACCATAACCTAATGAAATCATAAGTGCAAAAAGACCTAGCATTTTCAATAAGACTGTTTTGCCACCTGTATTCGGACCACTGATTATTAAATTATTATATCCTTCACCTAAAAACAAATCATTTGCTACAACTTTTCCAAATAAGAGTGGATGTCTGGCATTATGCAGTTTAATATTTCCTTTATCATTAATTTCAGGAACATATCCTTTAATGCTTTTAGTAAACAATGCTTTAGCTATATAGAAATTATAATAACCTAATGTTTCGTAAATAAGTATAATATTCACTTTTTCTACATATAAAGTTGCTGATATATTCCTTAATATTTTATCTGTTTCTTCATGTTCAGCTTTTTTTAGTATATTTAATTCTCCTCTTATATTACCAATTTCCAATGGTTCAATAAATACAGTGTTGCCACTAGCTGACGTATCTTCAATAACTCCAGGTATCTTATAAGCAAATTCTTTTTTAACACTTAAACAATATCTTTCCCCTCTTCTGACAACAACCTTTTCTTGTAAATATTTTTCTATAGACGAACGTTTCAACATGTGGTCTAGTTGTTTTTTCACTTCATTATTTTTACTTCTTATTTTTTTTCTAACACTAAACAACTCATCACTAGCATCATCTTTAATCAATGCATTTTCATCAACTATCTTACTTAGATTGTCTCTCAAATATTTAAAATCAGAGAGATTAGTTAGTAATCTTGAAAATACTTGATTTTCTATGCTTGTCTTAAAATAATTCAAAATATTTTTTGTGGTTATTAACATTAATAGAATATATAGTAAGTCCTGAGGATTAAGTTGAAATTCCCCTGATAATTTTTCCATTGAATCTTGCATATCTGGTAAAGAGCCACTTGGTACATCAGGTTTTGTTCTAAGTAATTGTAAAGCTGAATTAGTTTCATATAATCTGTCTTCCGCTTCACTAAAGGTACTTGCTAATTTTTGTTCTTTAACCATTTTTTTGCTTAGTGGATGGGATGCAAAATTAAAGCAAAGTTCTCGTATGTTATCTAATTCTAACTTTTTAATTGTTTTTTCTTGAACCATTAAATTATACCTCTATTAAAATGTCCTTTAGTAAAATTAGATTCCAAACTGAAAAGTTCATCTTTTGCCTTAGGAATATTTTTATGATTTCTTATAACCCCAATATAAATATCAACTATTGCTTTCATAATATCATTGTCAGTCATAATAAGATTTAATAAGAAATTATGATAACCAATTTCCTTTAAAATGGCCAATTCGTCAATAATCATAAGTTTTCTACTATTGATTATATGATTTTTACCTATGGAATCAACTAGAATAGGAAATTCAATATCTAATCTGTCTTTTAGTGCATAAATTTTTTCAGTGCATTTTTTATTTCCAATTTCTGAACCAATTAAACAATGTTCCATCACCATTAATTCTGTAATACCATAAATTGTTAATTGTGCATTTTTATTCATATCATATAATTGACCTATGTTTAACTCTTTTGATAACTCCAATTCTGACAATCTCAATTCTTTTTTATAAAAATCATAGGTTACACTATTAACAACATTTAAACTTGAAGTTCCATGGATATTGAATTGACCTTGACTTTGTAACATGAAAATATGATCAACGTTATTAGCTCTATAATTTTTTATGTAGGGCTTCATCATGTCTATTAGACTTAATATTAATGACATGTCATCTTCTCTGATGAAACGTGGTAAATCTAGTACTAACAAATTCCTTTGATCATCATTTAAAGATTTCACAAAGTTTAAAAAGTCTATTGCATTACTACCAATTTTTTTGAAATTTAAAAGAGGATAATATATATAATCAATATCTCTTACTAAAAGTTCTTTTATCTTTTCGATATTTTCTACCATTATGCCAATTTTAGGTTTTTTAAAATCTAAATCTTTTTCATTATCTTTTGCACTAATATTAATTTCTATATGATCATAGCTTAACATTTCTGCTCTTTTCTCAAATAGGCTTTCAATACCTTCTCTTCTCATATTGTTTAAAACGCTCTTAGGTACCATAATATGGCCTACATCCATCTTTAAATCATTTAAAGCATAATTGGTATCACCCAAACGAATTTGTGATCTTAGAGCATCTTCTTTTAATGGATATTTTAAAGCTTCTTCTAGTATTATTTTAGAAATTACACTACCTTTTATGCCATCTTCATCAATAAATTCCATCGTTAGATGTTCTCCAACTTGTCCACTTATTTTTAAATTTAAAGATATTTTCTCATCATCATTTAAACTATTAATTTGTTTTTCGATAATAGTTTTATTAAGGGATGATTCAGTTTTAAAAACTCTATCATCTCTATTTACTCTTTTAGGTATATCAAGTATAACAACATCTTTAGCCTCTGCTGAATTAACATATACTCCCTCTTTATTAATTCTATCCACACTAATATTCACTCGACCTTCTACCGTAGTCCAAAAAGATAACTTATCACCAAGCTGTATTGGTGTTTTAAGCAATACAGATACTTTTCCATCTTTAAAATTTTGCACTCGTCCTGCTAAAATACCTCGATTATTCGGCTTATTAACATTCATCATATCTTTATCACTTTTACCATATAAATATGAGTCTGTGAAATCTCTACTAAACACCTGTGCTATTTCATTATTTTCTTCCTGTGATAAATTATATTCTTCTCTAGCTAAAGCTTTATCAATAGCAATTCTATAATATTTCACAATAGTTGCGACATATTCAGGTGTTTTCATTCTACCTTCAATTTTAAAAGATTTAATACCAGCTTCAATAAGTTTATCCATTGAATTTATCAACATCATATCCTTTGGACTTAAATATGAAGCATTATCACAAATTACCTCTTTTGATTTATAATCTACAAGCTTATATTTTAGTCTGCATGGCTGAGCACATGCTCCTCTATTTCCACTTCTACCACCAATCATGCTACTCATTAAACATTGACCTGAAAAACATATACATATTGCACCATGAACAAAAGCTTCTAATTCTATACCAGAATTTTTCATTTTTAAAATATCTTTCAATGATGATTCTCTAGGTAAAACTGCTCTTTTTACACCAATTTTTTTAAGAAATTCCAAGCCATAACTATTCTGAATTGATAATTGTGTACTACTATGAATTTCCATATCAGGAAAATATTCTTTAACTAATTTGATTAAACCGATATCTTGAACTATTAATGCATCAATCCCTACTTTTGATAAAAAAGCAATATAATTAACAGCTTCTTCAAGTTCATTATTAAATATAACAGTATTAATTGCACAATATAATTTCACATTGTGTTTTTTTGTTAATCTTCTAGCTATAATTATTTCATTACTATTGAAATTTGTTGCATTTGCTCTTGCAGAAAATTTTTCTCCTCCAAAATACACTGCATCTGCACCATTATATATTGCTGCTTTTAGTTGTTCTAATCCACCAGCTGGAGCCAGTAATTCAACTTTTTTATTCAAAACTTTTACCTCCATGTAATAAAGCGCTTTCCATAAGAAAAGCGCTTAAATTTAAATCAATTTAACTAATTCTAATAACTCATAATTATCATAGATATACTTTTCGTTACAAAATTGACAAACTACTTCAATTTCTTCATCATGAGCTAACTTTTCTAATTCTTCTTTACCTAAAGTAATAAGGGCACTTTTAAAATTATCCTTGCTACATTGACAATGAAATTCAACATTTTTTTTATCTAATAATTTATAATCATTTCCAAAGAAATATTGTAATAAATCCTCCGGTGTATTATCAATTAAATATGTACTTAAAGGTGGCAGATTTTGTACCTTTTCATCAAGTTCAATCCCAATTTCCCGCTCTGCTCCAGGCATTAGTTGGAAAATAAATCCTCCGGCTGATTTAACAGAGTAATCAATATCTACTAAGACTCCTAACCCAACAGCTGATAACGTTTGTTCAGAGCTATAAAAATATTCAGTAATATCTTCCCCTATTTCACCACTGACTATAGGAACAGTTCCCACATAAGGTTCTTTTAGACCCATGTCTTTCGTTACGCATAAAGTGCCAAAACCAACTCCTGAACTAACATCAATTTTGCCATTTTTTTTTAGAGGGAGATTAGCTTCAGGGTTATCCGCATAACCTTTTACTTCTCCTTCACTATTCCCTTTTGCAACAACATTTCCAAGAACCCCATCACCTTTAAATGCTAAAGTTAAAGTGTCTTTTCCTTTTAAATTTATTCCCATCATAGCTGTAGCAGTCAAAGTTCTACCCAATGCAGCAGTCGCAAGTGGAGATAAATTATGTTTGATTCTTGCTTGTTCAACTAATTCTTTAGTTGAGCTGATGAAAAACCTTACTTTTTCAGATTTAGCAGTGCCTCTTAAACAGTAATCTCTATTCATACCTAACCTCTTAGTTCATTTATTGTTTCCTGAAAATATGATGGCAAGTCAGAGTTGAATTCTATATACTTTCCAGTGCTAGGATGAATAAACCCTAGAACTCCTGCATGTAAATATTGACCGTCTAGTGGAAACATTTTACTTTTTGATCCATATAGAGGATCTCCGACTAAAGGATGTTTAATATATTTCATGTGAACTCTAATCTGATGGGTTCTGCCTGTTTCCAATCTGCACTCAACCAAAGTATATCCATCAAAATTTTCAAGGACTCTATAGTGTGTTTTCGCTTGTTTTCCAGATTTTACAACCGCCATTTTTGTACGGCTTTTAGGGTCTCTGCCAATTGTCAAATTAATTTCTCCAGTAGCTTCTGAAATATTGCCAACAACTAATGCTAAATATTTTCTAGTTATTGAATGATCCTTAAATTGCTTAGCTAAGGCATTATGTGCTCTATCATTTTTTGCTACTACAATTACTCCTGATGTATCTTTATCTATTCTATGAACAATTCCAGGTCTCATTTCCCCGTTTATTGTGGATAAATTTTTATTATAATACATTAATCCATTAACTAATGTATTTTCATAATTACCAGGAGCAGGATGAACTACCAATCCCTTTTGTTTATTGATGACAATTATATCATCGTCCTCACAAACAATATCTAGGTCAATTTTCGACCCTTTTATATCAACTTCCACAGGTTCAAAAGAGTCTATAGATATCTTATCCCCAATATTTAATTTGTGGTTTTTTTTTGCAATATTGTCATTAACCATTACTTTTCCATCAAAGAGAAGTTGTTCAGTAAATGCTCTAGAATAACCTAAAGCACCACTTATATATTTATCTACTCTTCCTCGAGCTTCTGCTCTAATCACTTGTTTATTCATCTTTGTTAACATTCTTTTCACTTCTATTATAGTAATAGATATATTTTATTAGTAAGAGAATTATACCAATACTTACAAACCAATCTGCAAAATTCATTACTGCAAAAAAAGGAACTTCTAAAAAGTCTCTAACTTTACCAGCTAAAAAAATCCTATCAATAAGATTGCCGATTGCTCCACCGATTATTATCATTTCGGGAATTATGGTATTTTTACTTTTAAAGTCATTATATGCAAGAAAATATAAAAAGCCAATCATAATTAGAGAAATAATAACTAAAAAATAAGTCATATTCTCAAATATACCTAATGCTGCTCCTTTGTTAATCACATAATTTAAATTAAACAAACCAGGTATAACCCTAATTTCATCACCTACTGCCATATATTTATTGACTAATATTTTTGTGAATTGATCAATAATTGTAAGCATTAAAGGGATTAAAATAAACAAAGAAAAAATTTTGACTTTATTTTTATCTAATGGTTTATCTAATATTTCTTTTATTTTTTTATTTTTTTTTAATTTATATTTTATTTTTGACATTTATAAATTTCAACCTTTTGCTTATCTTTAACAAAAGAAGCATTTGCTTCATCAGTATCTAAATGTAATTCATCAACGTAGGTTTCATCAACTCGTGCTAGTATATTGCTAAAAACGACTGCTCTTTCACCAGGAATTTCAGCACATAATAAATCACCATTATTAATGCCTTCTTTTAATGCTGTTGTAGTACTCACATGCATATGTCTAGATGCAACCATAACTCCACCTTCTAGTTCAACTGTACCCTTAGGTCCTACTAGTTTAACGCTTGGTGTTTCTCTATGGTCACCTGAATCTCTTAATACTACTGGAACCCCAATTTTTATACAATCAGTGGCAGATAATTCGACTTGGCTTTTTTTTCTTTCAGGTCCAAGTATTCTAATAGCTTTAAAAGCACTTCTCGGTCCAATAACTTCAACTTTTTCATTTGCTGCAAATTGACCCACTTGTTTTAAATCTTTAAATACTGTCAATTGATAATCTTTACCAAACAATATATCTATATCTTTTCTGGATAAATGTACATGTCTAGCGGATATTCCTACTTCTATAAACATTTTACTCCTACTCCAATTCTTTAATTACTTTTGCACATCTTGGGCATAATGTTGGGTGAATATTATCTGTTCCAATTCCCTCAACATACATCCAACAACGTTCGCATTTTTCGTCTTTGATATTTTCAGCTTTAATATAAAGCTCATCATACATTTCATATCCTTCAATATCTCCATCAAAATAAATTTCTAATCTAGAAACTATTGAGATATCTAAAATTTCTTTTTCATTTTCTTTTAAAAATTTGTATAATTCTTCCTTTTTTGTACTAATAAATAATTTTGCTCCTAGAGAATTACCAAATAACGCATCTTGTCTGCCTTTTTCTAAAACTTTTAAGATATGTTCTCTTATTGCTAATAATCTATTCCATTTATTAGCAAGTTTTTTATTATTATATACTTCATTTTCTGAAGGGAAATCTAACAACTGAATACTTTCAACTTTATTTTCATCATCAAGATAATCATAAATCTCTTCCATTGTAAATGACAATATTGGAGTAAGCATAATCATCAAACTTTTTAAAATTTCAAATATTGCAGTTTGTGCAGATCTTCTTTTACTACTACTTGGTAATGAACCATAAACTCTATCCTTAATAACATCTAGATATAATGCACTTAAATCTAAAATGCAAAATTGATGTATTGAATTAAAAGCCATATAGAATTCATAATTATCAAAAGCAGTTTTTGCTTTCTTAATAGTTTCGTTCAATCTGTATAATATATATTTATCAATTTCAAATAAATCTTCATAATCAACTTTATCTTTAGACACACTGAAATCATATAGATTACCATGAAGAAATCTTAAAGTATTTCTAATTTTCCTATAAGATTCGGTAACTTGTTTAAATATTTCATCAGATACAGAAATATCCTTCTTATAATCAGCAGAAGCTGCCCAAAGACGTAATATATCTGCTCCAAGTTGTTTAACCACATTTTTTGGATCAATGCCATTACCCACAGACTTGCTCATTTTTCTGCCTTTACCGTCTACAACATATCCATGTGTCAAAACAGCCTTATACGGAGCTTTATCAGTAAGTGCAACTGCAATAGACAATGATGAATTAAACCATCCTCTATATTGATCACTACCTTCTAGATAAAGATCTGCTGGATAAGCTAATTCTTCTCTTTGTTTAAGAACTGCTACATTACTAACACCAGAATCAAACCAAACATCCATAATATCAGTTTCTTTTCTAAAATGCTTTCCACCACACTTCGAGCAAACATAACCTTCTGGTAATAGTTCACTAGCCTCTTTACTGAACCAAATATTCGAACCAAATTCAGCAACTAAATCACCAATATGATAAATAAGTTTTTTATCTAATACAGCCTCTTCACAATCACCACAATAGAATATTGGGATTGGAACACCCCATTCTCTTTGTCTTGAAATACACCAATCACTTCTTTCAGCAATCATACTGTAAATACGTTCGCGTCCCCAGCTAGGTATCCACTTAACATCATTTACTACCGCTGATAAAGCTTTTTCTCTAAAGCCTTTAATACTAGCAAACCATTGTTCAGTAGCTCTAAACATCAAAGGTTGTTTGCATCTCCAACAATGGGGAAATTGGTGTTTAATAAATACTAAACTTAATAAAGAATTGTTCTCTTCTAATTCGATTGTTATTTCTTTATTGGTATCAACAGCTTTCTTACCTGCATATTTACCAGCTTCCTGGGTAAATACACCTTGATGATCAACTGGCGAAATCACTTCAAGATTATATTTCTGACCAACTTCAAAGTCTTCTAACCCGTGTCCAGGTGCTGTATGTACACAACCTGTTCCTGTTTCTAATGTGACATGATCTCCTAATATAACCAATGATTCTCTATCAATTAAAGGATTCTCACAAATTATATATTCTAATTCTTCACCCTTAAATTTCTTGATAATTTGTCCTTTTTCAATATTCCAGTTATTAAAACATTCATCAACTAATTCTTCTGCAATAATATATTTTTCTTTATTACCTTTATGTTCAGCTTCAATTAATACATACTCAAACTCTGGATTTACTGATATTGCAACATTGGCTGGCAATGTCCAAGGTGTAGTCGTCCAAATAACAACATATGCATTATTTGTATTAATTAATCCTTTACCATCTTTAATTTTAAATTTAACATATATGGATGGTGATTTTTTTTCAGCATATTCAACTTCAGCTTCTGCTAATGCAGTTTCGCAATCAGCACACCAATAAACAGGCTTATGACCTTTATAAATATAGCCTTTTTCCACCATATCTCCAAATACTTTAATTTGTGTTCCTTCATATTTTGAATCCAAAGTTAAATATGGATGATCAAAATCACCTCTTACACCTAATCTTTTAAAAGATTCACGTTGAATGTCTACATATTTTAAAGCATACTCTTTACATTTTTCTCTAAATGCTGGTATACCAACTTCATGTCTATTTATTTTCCATACATTTGAAACTTTTTGAGCAATAGGTAACCCATGAGTATCCCAACCAGGTACGTAAGGTGCATCAAATCCATTCATAGATTTATATTTAACAACTATATCTTTTAATATTTTATTTAATGATGTCCCCAGATGAATATCTCCATTTGCATACGGAGGACCGTCATGAAGGACATATTTCACCCTACCTTTATTTTTATCTTGAACTTTTTTGTAAATATTCATTTCTTGCCATTTAGCTAAAATCTCCGGTTCTTTTTTAGGCAAACCACCACGCATTGGGAAATCTGTCTTTGGGAGATTAAGGGTCTTATCATACTCCATTTCTTCCTCCTGTAATGTAATTATTCGACGATATCTCTATCTAATATTTCTAATTGTTTTCTTAAGTCGTTTTTAATTGAATTTCTATACTTCAAATATTTCATTTTTAAGGTGTTATACTTTTCCTCAAGTTTTTTACCTTGTTCATATTTATCAAAGTTTGCATTTTGCAACATACTATTAGCTTTATCCATTTTAGCTTCATAATCAACTTTTGCTCTAGCAATTAATTTATCAGCTGACTCTTGTGCTTTTAATAGAGTTTCATTTAATTCATTTTCTTTCTTTTTATAATGTGCTAATTGATTTAAAAGAATATCCTTCTCTTCCTTAAGTTTTTGATTTTTGTTTAAAACATCCTCAAATTCTTCAATAATCTCATCAAGAAAAATATCTACATCTTTCTTATCATATCCTCGTAAACTTGTTTTAAATTCTTTACTTTCAATTACTTCTGGTGTTATTTGCATGATTATCCTCCCAAAAATTATTTATTTTCAATACCTAATTCTATAGCTCTTAAATATGCTGATTTAACTCCTTCTCTAATCGAGGAAGAAAAATTATTTTTCTCCATGGAAACTAAACCGTGAATAGTTGTACCACCAGGTGATGTAACCTGGTTTTCTAATTCTTTTGGACTTTTATCTGTTTCTTTTAATAACATAGTACTTCCTAGAACAGTTTCCACCACTAATTTTCTGGCTAATTCTCTTGAAAGTCCAACTAAAACTCCACTATCAATCAAGGCATCAATAAATCTGTAAACATATGCTGGTCCACTGCCACTTAGTGCAGTAATAGCACTCATTTGTTTTTCATCAACCCAAACATATTCTCCAATTGATTCCATGATTTTTTCAACTATTTTCTTATCATTTTCATTAATTTCTTTACTTTCATATGTTATTGCGGATATTCCCATTGAAATTAAGGCCGGGGTATTGGGCATGACTCTAATAATCTTTTCTGTACAAGTTAATTTTGCAATATTTTCAATTGTTATTCCTGCAGCTATTGATATTAACAAATGTTCTTTTTTAATAAGATCTTTATATGTTAACAAAACTTTAGAAACAATCTGAGGTTTAACAGCCAAAATTAAAATTTCAGTATTACTAAAAAAATCTTCTAATTTTGAAGAAATCACTTTATAGCGATTTGTCATATAATTAATTTTTTCTTTATTTACATCAAGAATATAAATATTTTCTGACAAAAAATCTTTATCAATCATACCTGAAATTATAGCTTCAGCCATATTCCCTGAGCCAATAAATCCAATCTTCAAATTAACACCTCACTATATTTTTCTGAAATTAGGTATATCCATACCTTTCTCTTTTCTTCTCACAGTAATTGTATTCTGTACTTCAACAAATATTGGTGAAAAAGCAACAATCTTACTGCTTATTTTATTTATAGATCCACCTAAAGCATAAACAGTCCCACTAACAAAATCCACAATTTTTCTTGCTTCCTCAAAATCAATATCTTCTAAATTAACAATAACCATCTTATTCTTTTTTAATTCATCAGATATTCTTATTGAATCATTAAATGTATCAGGACTTAATAAAACTACGGCTAATTTCTTTTTACTATTTTTAGAAAATAAATCATCACCAAAACCGCCTAATTCATCACTTTTTTCTTTTTCTTCGTCATAATCATAATCATCTTCAGAGTAGTCATCCTCTTCTTCATACTCTTCATAATCTTCATCCTCATAGTCTTCCTCTTTCGAAAAATAACCTTTAATTCTTTCAATCATTTTAATACCTCCTATTATCTTTTTCCATATAACAAGGAACCTACTCTTATAATATTAGCACCTTCTAAGATAGCTAATTTGAAGTCTTGACTCATTCCCATTGAAAGATAATCCATATGAATATTTTCTATATTCATCTTAAAAATACTTTCCTTCAATAATCTCAAACCTTTGAAAACATTTCTAACTAACATTTCATCATCTACATTTGGAGCCATTGTCATTAAACCTCTAACTCTAATACCTTTTAAGCTTGAAATATTAATCAATAATTCTTTTATATTTTCCTTTGTAACTCCAAATTTACTTTCTTCACCAGAAATATTAACTTCTATTAAAATATCCTGAATAATACCCATTTTTTCACTTCTTTTAGAAATTTCCTTGGCTAAGTCCTCACTTTCAACTGAATGAATAAGCTTGACTTTGCCTGCTAAATATTTAACTTTATTTTTTTGCAAGTGTCCAATAAAGTGCCAATTTACTCTATCTTTTATTATATCATATTTTCCAATAAATTCTTGTGCTTTATTTTCACCAACTTCCAAAATACCAAGTTCTATTCCATCATTTATTACATCAACTGGAAATGTTTTTGTAACAGCAACTAACAAAACATCATCTTTTCTTCCAGCTAATTCCATAGCTTCTTTTATATCATTCTTAACCATTTGCAAATTATTTTTTAAATTATCCATTTATCCTCCTTTTATCATAATGATACCAGCCATTCTCCCTGTTTGTCCATTCTCCATTCTATGAGAAAAAAACAAATTCAAGTCACAACCAGTACAATGATTATCTGCTTCAATATTTTTTAAACCTTTATTTATAAGTTGGTTTTTAATAATCAGTCCTAAATCAAGATTTCTACCTTTTATTTGACTATCTTTATCATAACCAGCTATTTCAAACTGCTTTATTATTTCATCATTTACTTCATAACAAGAACTATTTATATGTGGACCAATAACAGCTATTAAATCTGTTGGGTCTGAATTGAATTCGTTAATCATTTTATTTATAACATTTTCCGTAATATTGTTCAGAGTTCCTTTCCATCCTGAATGCACAATAGCAATACATCTTTTTATAGGATCTACTATAAAAACAGGTACACAGTCTGCATAAAATGCAAAAAGAGGTAATTCAGGTACATTAGTAATTAGTGCATCGTAGTTTTGCAAGCTTTCTTCATATCTGATTGAGCCTTTACCAATATCTTCAATATAGACCCTTTTAACTTTAGTTCCATGTACTTGTTGAGCAGAAACAAGTTTTTTAAAATCAATATTAATTGATTTAGCTAAATTCAACCTGTTATTCAAAACTGTATTAATATCATCACTTACGTGTAGACCTTGATTGCCAAAATCTCTTGTTGAAAAAACATGTTCTATGAACTCAATATTTTTAAGTTTACTGCTTTTGAGCATTCTTTTATTTTCAAATAAAACAATATCCATGATATCTCCTTAAAATAGCCGCTCTATGAGCGGCTATTCTTTTTGTTATTGGTATTCAATAAACTTTCTATTTCTTCTCTAAAAGTTTCTACATCTTTAAATTCTCTATAAACTGATGCAAAACGCACGTAAGCTACAGGGTCGAGTTTTTGAAGATGATTCATAACCATTTGCCCAATTAATTCACTTTTAATCTCTTTCCCGCCAACATTATGCAAGTCTCTTTCAATTTCATCAACCATTTTTTCTATTGCTTCAAAGCCAACATTAGTTTTTTGACAAGATTTAAGTATACCTCTTAAAAGTTTATCTTTATCAAATAAATCTCTTTTGCCGTCTTTTTTTATAACAATTAAAGGTGCTTGTTCAGCTTTTTCATAAGTTGTGAATCTTTTTTTACAAACTATACATTCTCTTCTTCTTCTTATACCATTACCATCTTCAACTGGTCTGGAATCAAGAACCTTTGAATCTGGACTATTACAATATATGCAACGCATAATTATTACTCTTATTCAAGAAACTTAGGAATAGTAAAAACTATATCTAAACTTTCTTTTTCATCTTCCTTGTTTGATTCTTGAGCATTTTTTACATCTTCTAATTCTTTTTTAGTTTTTTTCTGTCTGCTTTTAATACTTGAAAACTCACCTTCAAAACCAGTTGCAATAACTGTAACTGATACTTCATCTTCAACAGATGGATCAATTGATGCACCAAATATTACATTAACCTCAGCATCACAAGCTTCAGTAACTATAGTAGCAATTTCATTAACCTCATATAAAGTTAAATCGCTACCACCAGTAATATTTAAAAGCACTCCTTTTGCACCATCTATACTTGTGTCAAGTAAAGCACTTGAGATGGAAGCTATTGCAGCCTCTTGTGCTCTGTTTTCTCCACTAGATTTACCAATTCCCATTAATGCAGCTCCATTTTCTGACATTATAGTTCTAACATCAGCAAAGTCCAAGTTAATAAGTGCAGGCATAACAATTAAATCTGATATACTTTGTACACCTTGTCTTAAAATATCATCAGCCATTTTAAAAGCTAATAGCATAGGTGTTCTTTTATCAGCTAATTCTAATAATTTATCATTTTGTACTATGATTAAACTATCAACATATTGAGAAAGCTTTTCTATGCCATCTCGTGCTGATGCTTCTCTTTTTTTACCTTCAAACGAGAACGGTTTTGTAACAACACCAATAGTTAAAGCTCCCACTTCTCTAGCAATTTGAGCTATAACGGGTGCAGCTCCTGTACCTGTGCCACCACCCATTCCAGCAGTGATAAAAATCATATCTGTTCCTTGTAATAGCTTGTATAACTCTTCTTTACTTTCATCTGCTGCCGCTTTACCTATTTCAGGATTAGCTCCAGCTCCTAGACCTTTGGTCAATTTACTGCCAATTTGTATTTTTTTGTTTGCCAATGAGCTTTGTAATGATTGAGCGTCAGTATTGATAGATATGAAGTCTACCCCTTGCAGACCAGCTTCAATCATCCTATTGATAGCATTGTTGCCACCACCACCAATACCTACTACCTTAATACTTGCTGACTTGTTAAAATTTGCATCTTCAAATTCAATCACGAGATACCCTCCTTGGTTTTTAAAATAATTTTATCAGGATTTGAAATGTCAATATAGTCTATTGTATTTCCTAAGAGTGCACTGTCTCTCAACAATGTCTCTAAAGTTCTTATTTTTATTATAACATTACTATTATCTCCTATCATTACCTTATAACTACCCGCAGGATAAATGGCTACTCCATAATCATCTACTGATATTTCCTTTATAAGATACTGTTTGTCCTCTGGCACTTTAACAATGAAATCAAGAGCCACTCTTATTTCTTTTTTGACTAAAACCTGCCCTACATTAATTTCTTCTTGCAAATCAACTCCAGTAAGAATTGGAGCAGTGCTTTGATTTAATTTATCATTTTTATTTAAAACTTCACCTTTACTATCTAAAAATATATAGCTTTGTTTATTTAATAGTACAAGTTCAGGTTTTTTTTCAATAATTTCAATAATCACTTTGTTAGGTAGTTCTTGTTTTATTTTAACTTTATCTATTATCGTAAATTTTGATTTTATAGCATTTTCTTTTGCTAAATTATTCTGAAGGAATAAATTAGTCCCAAATTTAACGTTAGCAATTTTTTCAACCAAACTTGGTTCCAAGGAGTAAACTCCTTTTACTTCAACAATTTGAATATTGAAATAACTTGAAAAAAAAGCAAAATAAAATATCGAGCTCAAAGTTGATAATAATATCAACATAAGAAATATTTTTTTAATTTTTTCCGATATTGAAGATTTATTCTCTTTGTTTTCTTCATCTTGTTTATTTCTTATAATTACTATCCTCCCATATTACTACATATAGTGCATATTATAGCAATTATAAGTTAAATAAGCAAACTTATATATTAAATAATTTGATTTCTAATTTTAGATATATGTCATATATCTCGTTTACTTTATCTTTTATAATATTTATTAAATATAGAACATCTTCACTAGTAGCATGATTTTCATTAATAATGAAATTACCATGTATTTTTGAAATTCTAGCATCGCCTTTAAATAAACCCTTCAATCCCAAATCTTCAACTAATTTACCTGCAGCGACATGGTCCGGATTTTTAAATACACTTCCCGCACTTGGTTTTTTAGGTTGTTTTTTTAATCTATATTCTTTGGCAATTACCATTTTATTTAAAATTTCATCTAATGAACCTTTCTCAAGAAATAAATCAACTGATAAAATCACTAAATCTTGTATATTTTCAAAAATCGATGATCTGTAATTAAATTCACAGATTGCTTTTGGATACACTTTTATCATTCCATTTTCTATCACTTTGACATTAAGTATACTATCACCTATAGATTGTTTATGCGCTTCAGCATTAGTAATTATTGCTCCTCCTAAAGAGCCTGGTATAAAACTTAAAAATTCTAAACCGGTCAAAACCTTATCTTTAGCTATTTTACCTAATTCTGCTAAGGAAATGCCACTAGAACAGGTAATTAAATAACCATCTTGCTTTTCTAAGACTTTAAATGAATTAAACTTTTTCCCTAAATAGATAATCAGACCATTATAATAACTATTGCCAAAAAGTATATTTGAATCTTTGCCAATAATATAATAAGATATATTGTTTTTTTCCACATATTTTATAAGTTTCAAAATTTGACTTTCATCTTCCGGGAAAACTATACACCTAACTTTTCCGCCAATTTTCCATGTCATAAGATTACTTATATCATAATCATATTCAATTAACCCGTTATATATTTCTTTAATTTCTTGAAAACTATTATCCAATTATATATTCTCCTATAAAGATTTTAATATTATTTCACCGACTTCACAAATATCACCTGCACCAATAGTCAATATTAAATCTTCTTCATTACTATTTTCTAAAATATAATCAACAATATCATTAAAGTTTTCTATATAAATTCCACCAATATCTTTTGCAAGATTCTGACTATTTATACCTTCAATAACTTTTTCTCCTGCACTATAAATCTTATTCACAATACATATATCAGAATTCTTTAGAACTTTAACAAAATCATTATATAATTGCTTAGTTCTAGAATATCTATGCGGTTGAAAAATACTTATAACCCTCTTGTAACCAAATGACTTCGCTCCGCTTAATAAAGCTTCAATTTCTTTAGGATGATGTGCATAATCATCTACAATAGTTCTACCTTTTTTTTGGCCGATTATTTCAAATCTTCTACCAACACCTTGGAAAGTCGATAAAGCTTTAAATATAACATCATCTGCAATTTTTTTATCTCTTGCTAAAGCTATCGCACCT
>JAGXHX010000059.1 GCA_024635955.1 Bacillota bacterium | reverse complement strand
TTTTCAGTTGTTCTATAGTTAATTTTCCAGGTTTCATTTTATCTCCGTTAAATATCTAGATTACTTACTTTATGTGAATTATTTTGGATGAATTCTTTCCTTGGCTCTACTAAATCTCCCATAAGTACTGTGAAAATACTGTCTGCTTCAGTAGCATCATCAATGGCTACTTGTAGGAATGTCCTTTTATTAGGATCCATAGTAGTATCCCATAATTGTTCAGGATTCATCTCTCCAAGTCCTTTATATCTTTGAAGATTATATGAACCCTCATCAACGGTTCTTAATTTTTCTTCAAGTTCACGATCAGTGTAAACATAGCTTTCTACCTTTCCAACTTTAACTTTAAACAGTGGAGGTTGGGCAATATATACGCAACCAAGTTCTATTAATGGTTTCATATATCTGAAAAAGAAAGTAAGAAGGAGAGTTCTGATATGAGATCCATCAACATCAGCATCAGTCATAATTACAACTTTTTTATACCTTAATTTTTCTGGATTGAAATCATCACCTATACCAGTTCCCAATGCCGTAATCATAGCTTTGATCTCATTGTTCCCTAATATTTTATCAATTCTTGATTTTTCCACATTAAGAATTTTACCTCTTAGGGGTAAAATAGCTTGAAAATTTCTGTCTCTTCCTGTTTTCGCAGAACCACCGGCTGAATCTCCCTCTACTATGTATATTTCACAAAGTTCCGGGTCATTACTAGAGCAATCTGCCAGTTTTCCAGGTAATCCTGAAAATTCCAAAGCATTTTTTCTTCTAGTTAATTCTCTTGCTTTTCTAGCTGCCTCTCTAGCTCTATTAGCCATCATGGCTTTTTCTATTATTTTCTTGCCTACAGCAGGATTTTCTTCTAGGTAGGTACTCAGTTGCTCACCTACAACAGATTCAACTATACCTCTAACTTCGCTATTACCCAACTTAGTTTTGGTTTGTCCTTCAAATTGCGGGTTTAGCACCTTAATGCTAATAACAGCAGTAAGTCCCTCTCTAATATCTTCTCCAGATAGGTTGTTTTCCTTGTCTTTTATGAGATTTTTCTTTCTACCATAATCGTTCATAATTCTTGTCAATGAAGTTTTAAAGCCGACTTCATGAGTTCCACCCTCTGTTGTGTGGATATTATTGGTATATGATAGCAAGTTTTCTACATAGCCGTCATGATATTGTAAAGCTACTTCAACTTCTACGTCATCTTTATTTCCGAAAATGTATAAGGGATCTTTGAAAAGTGATTCTTTATTTTTATTAAGATGGAGTACAAAGTCGACTATTCCCCCTTCATGATGAAAGGTTTCTGATATGCCGCTTCTTTCGTCCGTTAGTGTTATTGTTATTCCCTTGTTCAGGAATGATAGTTCTCTCATTCTATGACTTAAAGTTAGAAAGTCATAAGCTGTTTCCTCGAATATTTCCGAATCTGCTTTAAAGAAAATTTGTGTGCCAGTTCCTTTTATTCCTTCTTCAACAATAGTTAAGGGAGTTGTAACTTTCCCTCTAGAAAAGCTCTGCTCATAAACATTGCCATTTCTTCTTACTTGGACAACTAATGAATCCGATAATGCGTTAACTACACTCATACCGACTCCATGAAGTCCTCCAGAAACTTTATATCCTCCATCGCCGAACTTGCCTCCGGCATGTAATATTGTTAATGCAATTTCAACTGCTGGTTTTTTTAGTTTTGGATGAATATCTACTGGTATTCCTCTACCATTATCAATAACTGTTATTTCATTATCTTTTCCGATTACTACATCAATTTTGTCACAATAGCCTGCTAAGGCTTCATCAATGCTATTATCGACTATTTCATAAACTAGGTGATGTAAGCCTCTTAGGCTAGTGCTCCCAATATACATGCTTGGTCTTTTTCTTACCGCTTCTAGTCCTTCAAGTACCTGGATTTGACTAGCATTATAGCTTAAAGCTTGTGCTTTTTTCTTATCATCCATATATAGTTTTCTCCTTTTTTCTATAAGATACATACTCTTAATATTATATCATAAAAGCCCTTTAAAATAAAGGTTAAAGCTAGGCTGAAAGTATAGTTAAATGGTAGTTTTTTTAAGTTTATTTTTTATTAACTATCCTGTTTATTGGATACTATATTCTGGTAATATTATAGGTGAAAGTAAAGAATATTTTTAATTAACTACAATTTTGTAGGAAATGATTATATTTTTGTCGAATAACTAAAAGAGAATAATCAGAAAGAGTGTTTAGGGTTATTAATTTTTATTAATTAGGAGGGTGTTATGCCAAAATCAGTTAATCAAAAATTGAAGCTTTTATATCTTCAAAAAATATTATTAGAAAAAACTGATGAGAATCATTTATTAACAGTAAAGGATATTATCAGAGAGCTTCAAAGATGCGACATAGAAGTTGAACGAAAGACTGTTTATACCGATATTAATGCTTTACAAAAATTCGGTCATGATATTATTTGTAAAAAAAGTAAATCTACTGGATATTATGTTTGTGAACGTGATTTTCAGCTAACTGAATTAAAATTATTAGCTGATGCTGTAGCAAGTGCAAAATTCATCAGTGAAAAAAAATCTCAAATTCTATTAAAGAAATTAGGTTTATTGGCAAGTCATCATGAAAGTAAACAGATTAGAAGAAATATCATGGTTCGTAATAGAGTTAAGACCATGAACGAACAAGTTTACTATAATGTTGATGCTGTTAATCAGGCTATATCTGAAAAAAAACAAATTACCTTTAAGTATTTTGACTATAGTTTGAATAAGGAGAGAGTTTATCGTCAAAATGGTGGCTCTTATTCCATATCACCTTATGCTCTTTTTTGGGATGATGAAAACTACTATGTTATTGCATATCATAAAAAATATGATGATATTTCTAACTTTAGAATCGATAGGATGGATAGTGTTGAGTTACTAAATGAAAGTATTGAACCACTAGCACAAAATTTCAATGTGGGAGAATATGCAAGAAAAACATTTTCTATGTTTAGAGGTCCTGAAGAAAGAGTACATCTTAAACTTAAAAACAATCTTATTAATGTGATACTTGATAAGTTTGGCAAAGATGTTTACATCAATAAAATCGATGAAGATCATTTTCAAGTATCGATAAATGTTTGTGTCTCCACGTCATTTTTTGGTTGGCTATTCCAATTTGGTGATGAGGCCAAGATACTTGCTCCGAATCATGTGGTTAATGCCTATCAAAATAGGGCTAAAACTCTAATCGAAGATTAATTGATACCTAAGCAAAAGAAAACATATAAATAAAATAAAGGAATGAATTAAAATTCATTCCTTTATTTTATATTATATTATTTTTTTATTTTTCAGAAGTAACCCTTAAGGATAAAAGTTTTTTAACAGGAGCATATAGAGCAGCACCAAGCGCTGAACCAACAGCCACCTGTAAGAAGTTAATCGGTATAGTTGCCAATGCCAATGCCATTTGATTTCCTGACAATAAATATTCCACAATAGCATAACCAAGTACAACAGTAAGTACACTAATGATTAAACCATATAAGAAAAACTTAGCCCAATGCAGGTCGGTTGTATTAGTAATGACTAATGCCATAAGAACACCTTGTAAACCATGTATAATCAAAGTCCAAGGAGCATAAACTGCATAGCCTGTTAATACATCCCCTAACATCCCACCAATCCCACCTACTAGAAATCCATACATAGGACCTAGAAGTGCACCAAGCAGGATAAAACTATCACCAATATGTACATAGCCTTGTCCAATCATCGGAATATGGATAAAAAAGATAGAAACAACTACCATTGCTGCTAAAACTGCAGCAATAACCATATTTTTAACATTAACCTTTTCCATAATTATTCTCCTTAAATCTTTTTATTTAGCTTTAAAGCCCTCATTTTCAATGGAAGACCGAAACAATTTATAAAGCCCTCGGCATCCTTATGATTATATAACTCCTCATCCATTGTAAATGAAGCTATATCAGTGTCATAAAGTGAATATGGAGACTTTGTACCAGCAATAGTACAATTACCCTTATAAAGTTTCAAACGAACAGTACCAGTAACCGTTTTTTGTGTCTCATTAACAAACTCATCCAACGCTTCCCTTAATGGAGAAAACCACTGTCCAAAATAAACTAGTTCTGCATAACGCTTAGAAACTAGTTCCTTATAGTGAAAAGTATCTCTATCAAGACACAAGTACTCTAAATCATTATGAGCAGTATATAAAATACGTCCACCCGGATTCTCATAAATACCACGAGATTTGATGCCAACTAATCTATTTTCAACTAAATCATCAATACCAACACCATTTTTAGCACCTTTTTCATTAAGTAAGGTTATAAGTTCAACCCCACCCATTTTAACACCATCAACAGCTACAGGAATACCTGCTTCAAAATCAACAGTTATATACTCCGCAACATCAGGCGCTTTCTCAGGAGGAGTAACAATATGATATAAATCATCAGAAGGTTCATTCCATGGATCTTCTAAATCGCAACCCTCATGGCTTAAGTGCCACAAGTTTCTATCCATACTATATGGACTCTTCTTCTTAACAGGAACCTCAATACCACGAGCGGTAGCATAATCAATCGCTTCTTCACGTGATTTAATATCCCATATTCTCCAAGGAGCAATTATTTTCATATTAGGAGCTAATGCCATAATAGCCAATTCAAATCTAACCTGATCATTACCCTTTCCGGTACAACCATGACATATTGCCTCAGCACCCTCGGCTAAAGCTATTTCAACTAATCTTTTAGCAATTGATGGACGGGCAGTAGCAGTACCTAAAAGATACTTAGTTTCATATATTGCCCCAGCTTTCAAAGTAGGGAATACATAATTATTTACAAAATCGTCCTTTAAATCCTCGATATATATTTTAGAAGCACCTGTTCTGATGGCCTTCTCTCTTAATGGTTCAAGTTCTTCTCCCTGACCAACATCACCAGCCACAGCAATAACCTCATAACCATAATTTTCAATCAACCAAGGGATAATAATAGATGTGTCTAATCCCCCTGAATAAGCTAAAACTACCTTTTTCATATATATTCCTCCTTTATAATAAACTAGCTAATACAGCTTTTTGAGCATGTAATCTATTCTCTGCTTCATCAAAAACTACAGAATGTTCACCTTCTAATACCGCTTCAGTAATTTCTTCACCTCTGTGAGCAGGAAGACAATGCATGACAATTACATCCTTTGCAGCCTTTTTCAAAAGAGAATCATTAATTTGATACTTCTCTAAAGCACTTCTACGCTCTTTAGCCTCTTTTTCCTGTCCCATACTGGCCCATACGTCAGCATAAAGTACATCAGCCTTTTTACTAGCTTCATGTATATCATTAGTTATAACTATTTTTCCACCAGTTTCTTCAGCAATTTCTTTTGCCATACTAACCCATAAATCATTTGGAGTATATTCATTAGGAGATGCAATGTAAATTTCCATACCCATCTTAGCTCCACCAATCATCAATGAATGAGCCATATTGTTTCCATCACCAATATATGCCAACTTCATTCCTTTAAGATTATTCCCTTTATGTTCCCTTATAGTCTGTAAATCAGCTAAAACCTGACAAGGATGCAAAGCATCAGTCAAACCATTAATGATTGGGATATTTGCATAAGCAGCCAATTCTTCCACGTCACTATGATTATATGTTCTAATCATAATACCATCCAAGTACCTGCTTAATACTCTTGCAGTATCTTTGATAGGCTCTCCTCTTCCCATTTGCAAATCATTTGCTGACAAGAATAATGGGTAACCACCAAGTTGAACCATACCAACCTCAAAAGAAACTCTAGTTCTAGTAGAACTCTTTTCAAATATAAGACCTAAAGTCTTGCCTTTTAAAACATTATAAGGTTGATTGTTTTTCACTTTATCCTTAAGAAAATCAGCTAAATCAAGCAAATAAACTATCTCTTCCTGGGTAAAATCTTTCAAACTAAGAAAATCTCTACCTTTTAGATTTGTTTCCATATTCAATAAACTCATTAAGCCACACTCCTTTTCTTTAATTCACCATCAAGAAATTTAATCAGAATATCAATTTCTTCTTTTTTAATAGTTAACGGTGGCAAGAATCTTAAAACTCTCACATTTACACAATTTATAATTAGGCCTTCTTCATAAGCCTCCTTAACAAAATCTGCTCCATCAATATTTAATTCTAGACCAAGCATTAAGCCTCTACCTCTAAACTCTTTTATAACCGAATACTTATCAGCTAGCTTGACTAGTTCTACTTTAAAATATTCTGCTACTTCATTCATTCCATCTAAAAACCCTGGTTCAAGAATTGTTTCTATCACGGCACAACCACTAGCACATGCTACAGGATTTCCACCAAACGTAGAACCATGGTCACCTGGAACAAGTGACTTTGCTACAATATCTTTAGCCATAAATGCACCTAAAGGAAGACCTCCACCTAAAGCTTTTGCACTAGTCATAATATCAGGTTCAATACCAATGCCTTGATAAGCAAAAAAGTTTCCAGTTCTGCCAATACCGGTTTGAACTTCATCAAATATTAATAGAATGTCCTTCTCATCTGCTAGTTTTTTCATTTCTAGCAAGAAGTCTTTTTCAGCAATATTAATACCGCCTTCACCTTGTATCGGTTCAATAATTATAGCACAAACTCTGTCATCTAGCATAGTCTCTAAAGCTTTAATATCTCCGAAAGAACAATATTTAAATCCACCAGGCAATGGAAAAAAATGTTTATGAAAACTATCTTGTCCTGTTGCAGTTAAAGTAGCTAAAGTTCTACCGTGAAAGGAATTAGTAAAAGAAATAATAACATTTCTATTAATATTGTACTTCAACTCACTATACTTACGAGCTAACTTAAATGCACCCTCATTAGCTTCAGCACCAGAGTTAGAAAAAAACACCTTATCAAAACAGGTATTTTCCACTAATAACTTAGCTAATTTCAATGGTGTTTCTGTATAAAAATAGTTAGAGGCATGAATTAAATTCCTTGCCTGTTCAATTATTGCATTTTCTATTTTCTTATTTCCATAACCTAAAGGATTAACAGCAATACCACTTAGGAAATCAAGATATTTCTTGCCGTTTTCATCAATTAGATAATTGTCCTCTCCCTTTACCATCATATAGGGATACTGTTTGTATGTATTCATTAAATCCATTTTTTCACCTACTTAATTATCATTGTACCAATACCTTCATTGGTAAATATTTCTAAAAGAATTGAATGAGGTACTCTACCGTCAATTATATGTACTCGTTCAACACCACTTTTTAAAGCATCTACACTACAGTTTATCTTTGGAATCATACCGCCAGAAATTATTCCACCTTTGATTAATTGATCTGTATCATCTATATGAAGACTTTTAAATATTTTCTTGTCTCCGTTCATTCCACTCTCATAAATACCCTCAGTATCTGTTAATAATACAAATTTATCAGCTTTCAATGAACTTGCGATTTCACTTGCCATAAAGTCTGCATTAATATTATAAGTTTGTTGATCGACACCAACACCGATTGGAGCTATTACAGGAATATATCCTTGCTTAATCACATCCAAAAGCACCTGATTATCTACTTTAGTTACCTTCCCCACATAACCTATGTCCAATAAAGATTCACTCCCATCTTCATCGTAAACAACAGGCATATATTTTTCAGCTATTATCATTCCGCCATCTTTACCACACATACCTAAAGCACTTGCTCCATAATAGTTCATCCCGGCGACAATCTCTTTATTTATTTTACCAACCAAGACCATTTCTGCAATCTCCATAACCTCCTGGTCAGTATATCTTAACCCATTAATAAATTTAGTTTCTTTGCCCAATCTTTTAAGCATATCTGATATTTCAGGACCACCACCGTGGACTAGCACAGGATTCATTCCTACTAACTTCATAAGAACAACGTCTTGGAAAACTGCTTGTTTTAATTCTTCATTTATCATAGCATTTCCACCATATTTAATGACTACAATCTTACCTTGAAATCTTTGAATATACGGTAAGGCTTCAACTAAGATGGCAGCCTTTTTTTTTGCTTCCTCATACATCTGACTTTTTCCCTAGGATCTGTAACTACCATTGATTTTAACATAGTCATATGACAAATCGCAGGTGTAAATTACAGCATCACCCTTTCCTTCTTCCATTTCTACCAAGTAATAAATCTCTTTTTCTGACAATATCTTCTTAGCTATGTCTTCATCAAATTCCAAGCCCATACCCATTTCACAAACAAGTAATTCACCTTTGCTACTACCAATATAAATATTAGTTTCATAAGGATTGAATTTTATTCCAGAATAACCAACAGCTGCAAGTATCCTGCCCCAGTTAGCATCTTCACCAAATGCAGCAGTTTTTACCAAACTTGATGTAGCAACGGACTTTCCAGCTTTCATTGCATCATCCTCATTTTTAGCGCCTTTAATTCTAACTTCAATAAATTTAGTGGCTCCTTCACCATCTAGAACTATACTTTTAGCCATTTTCTTTAAAATTTCTATCAACTTTTCCTTGAAAATATGATATATTTCTTGGTCTTTGTTTTTTATTCTATTCACTCCACTAGCACCATTAGCTAAGACAAGAACCATATCATTTGTACTAGTATCGCCATCAACTGTTATTGAATTAAATGACTTATTTACACCTTCAATAACAATTTCATCTAATAGCGCCTTGTCAATAGCAGCATCAGTTGTAACAAAACCTAAAAGAGTTGCCATATTGGGATGGATCATTCCACTACCTTTGCAAATAGCTCCAATCCTTATTTCCTTGCCTTCATATACAAACTCTGTTGCAAATTGTTTTTTGAAAGTATCTGTAGTCATAATTGCTTCTGCTGCATCAATAGCATTATCTTTTTCCGAACCTAGTTCTTCAACAATATCTACAATGCCAGTTAAAATATTATCTATTGGTAATTGTTGACCTATAACACCAGTAGATGCAACTAAAACCTCACTTTTAGCAATTTTTAATATCCTAGCTGTTTCTCCTACCATCTTCCAGGCATTATTCATGCCAATTTCTCCAGTACAGGCATTAGCATTTCCACTATTAATTATTATTGCTCTGATCTGATCGTCGATATTTTCTTCACTTACTATCACTGGTGCTGCTTTTACTAAATTCTTAGTAAATGTACCACTAGCAGTGCATGAAGCATCACTATATATTAAAGCTAAGTCTTTTTTCTTTTTCTTTATTTTACTGTGTATTCCTGCAGCCTTAAAGCCTTTAGGATATATAACACTATATTGATCATTGTTTTGCATTTGTATTATCCTTTCTTATGGAATTAAGGGTATATTTTCAATGCCCTTTTTCTCTTCAATTCCAAATAATATATTCATATTTTGTATTGCCTGTCCTGATGCTCCTTTTACTAGATTATCAATAACTGATAAAATAACTAAGTTGCCTGTATCCTTATCTAAGACTACATTGATATGACAAAAGTTTGATCCATATACCCATTTGGTGTGTGGCATAATACCTTTATCTAATACCTTAACAAAATATTCGTTCTTGTATTTATCTTTTAAAACTTCTCTAATTTCTTCTTCACTTATATCTTTTTTTAAAGTTGCATACATTGTACTATGTATTCCTCTGGTCATAGGCATTAGATGAGGAGTAAACATAATTTTAATGTTATCATCGGTGTATTGCTGTAAGTGTTGTTCCATTTCAGGTTTATGTCTATGTATTCCAACTCCATAAGCGTTTACATTTTCATTTTGTTCGCTATATAAAGTTGCAAGTTTCAAACCCCTTCCAGCACCACTAACACCTGATTTAGCATCAACTATTATATTTCCCGTTTCGATTATTCCAGCATCAATAAGTGGAGCAAGTCCCAATTGAACACTAGTCGGATAACAACCTGGATTAGCAATTAACCAGGTTCCTTCTTTAATCTTATCTCTATGTAGTTCTGGTATGCAATAAACGGCTTCATCAATTAACGCACTTTCACGATGTTCGAGCCCATACCATTTATTATAAGCTTCCTTGTCTAATCTGTAGTCAGCTCCTATATCAATTAATTTTTTATCATAGATTTTACAAGCTTTAGCTATATCAAAAGTTTCTCCGTGAGGAAGAGCGGTAAATATTATGTCAGATTTCTTTACTGTTTCTTCCGGATTCCATTCTATTAAAATTTCATCACTAATACTTTTTATACTCCCAACTATCTCACTATATTTTTTTCCAGGTGAGCTTTTTGATGGCAAATCAACTATTTCTATATCATCTCTGACTTTTAGTCTTCTATATAGTTCGATTCCAGTATAGCCTGTTGCTCCAAATATGCTTACTTTAATCTTTTTTTTCATAGATATATTTCTCCTTTTTACATTATGAATTAATTATACATTCAACTGTATAAAAAAACAAGAATATTTTTATATTTATTCAATTATATTAGATATTATTCGTTTTATTTGCATATTATTCATATTTTATTGCATAATTTGCAATAAAATAGAGGAAAGCCTACGCTTCCCTCTATTTGAACATATATTTTATACTTCAATTCCTAATAATTGTCTGGCAACAGCAACTCCATTACATGAGGCTTGCATCAATCCTCGGGTAATTCCTGCACCATCTCCAATTGTTATTAAATTTTTTAAATTACTTTGGAATTTATTGTTAACTTTTACTATGTTAGAATAAAATTTGACTTCTACTCCATAAAGTAAAGTTTCATCACTAGCCAAACCTTTAGCTAAACTATCTAATGCTTCAATCATTTCCTTAATATCTAGCATTATTCTATATGGTAGTACTAAGGATAAATCTCCAGGAATAGCATCCTTCAATGTTGGAATAGTGTTATTTCTTGTCAATCTATCGTCGGTAGTTCTCCTGCCTCTTTTAAAATCTCCAAAACGTTGAACTAGAATTTTATTCCCAGCTAACATATTACCAAGTCTAGCTATGTGTTTACCATATTGAATAGGCTCTGTAAAAGGTTCGGTGAATTTCATTGATACTAAAAGTGCGAAGTTAGTGTTGTTAGTTTTATATTCATCACCTTTATAACTATGTCCATTAACTACTGCTAGTTCTCCATCGTATACTTCAGTAGCTACTTCTCCTGATGGATTTGAACAAAACACCCTAACTTTGTCATCAAATGTTTTAGTATAATAAATTAGTTTTGATTCATACATGCTTTCATTAAGCGTTTTCATAACATCATCTCGGCATTCTACTCTTACTCCAATGTCAACTACGCCAACTTCTCGATCTATTCCATAACGCTCACAAACTTTATCTAACCAGTCTGCTCCCTCTCGGCCCACAGCAGTTACAACATTATCAGCAAAATATTCTTTGTCAGCTATAACACCAATTACATCACTGTTGTCATCTAGTATAAAGTCTTTTACAGGATTTTTGAATTTTAACTCAACGCCTAATTCTATTAAATGTTTTTGAATCTTTGAATAAATGCTATAACCCATCTCAGTACCCAAATGTCTAATCGGGCATTCTATCAATTTCAAGTTATTTCTAATTGCTTTTGCTCTTATCTCTGCGATTTTTTCTGGAAAATCAAGTCCGTATATTGTACTGTCAGCGCCATATGAAAGATAAGTATCATCAACATAATGAATTAATTCTTGTGTTTTTGCATAACCAATATATTCTGGAAGAGCACCTCCAACATCTGGTGAAAGAGATAACTTACCATCACTATATGCACCTGCACCAGCAAAGCCAGTTGTTATGTTACAAGGTTTGCAATGCACACATATGCCTGTTTTTCTTTTTGGGCATATTCTTTTTTCAATTGATCTTCCCTTTTCTAAAACAAGTATTGTTTTTTCAGGAGCTAGTTTTTTGTATTCTAGTGCAGTAAAAATCCCTGCTGGACCTGCTCCAATAATAATTAAATCATATTTTTCACTCATGATCTTAATACTCCTTAAATTTTATATCACTATCATTTATAGAATCTATACATGCTAAGCTGTAAACATCTATTCCCATATCATTAGCTCTTTGTCTGCCTGGTTGGAAACTTTTCTCAATTGCTATTCCTGCTCCAATCAACTTCGCACCACCTTGTTGTACAATATCCGCTAATCCAAGTAGAGCACTTCCATTTGCTAGAAAGTCATCAATTAATAAAACATTGTCATCTTCAGTTATGAATTTTTTTGATACATTAATTAAATATATTAGTCCTTTTGTATATGATTGTACTGAAGCTGTTAAAATTTCACCTTCAAGGTTTTTTGATACAACTTTTTTAGCAAAAACTAATGGAACATTAAATGCTTTAGCTACAAATGCTGCTATAGCAATACCAGATGCCTCAATAGTTAGAATCTTGGTTACTTTTTTATCTTTAAAATGCTCATAGAATTCCTGTCCTAATTTTTCCATTAGGTCAATATCTATTTGGTGGTTTAAAAAAGAATCAACCTTTAGAATACTAGTCCCAATTCCTTTACCATCTTTTAATATTCTTTGTTTTAAAATTTCCATATCAATCTCCTAAGCTTAAATATTACTGTTTCAGTATACCTTCTTTTGTTCTATTTTTCCACATTCTTCACCCAATTAATAAAGATTACGGTTACAAGAAAAACCTCCAGAATCACTGGAGGTTTAAATCTTGCTATAAAAACTACTTAACTATTTATTGAACCATCTTCCTATAAGCTGCTACAGATCCTTTAGTTAAGGAATAAAGAATCCAGCCATGGAATATAAGATCCAACATATTTACTATATTAAAATTAGTAAAAAAGAATAACCAGATGAACATAGCTATAGTATCAATAATATATAGAGTTGTCGCTCCAATGTACCATATTGGTTTGTTTCTTGCTACAAGACCAACGCCAACATAAAAGCCTAATATTATTAAAATAAGAAATAAAAGTATATATAATTGATATTCAATAGCAAAAAAGGCAATAGCTGATGGCAATATTGCTGAATATGGTAAATATAAGCCTGTTCCAAATAATATTCCAATAACATTGAAAGTTGTTAATAATATCATAATCAACAAACTAGTCTGAGCACTTTTAATACTTTGATCAATATCTATATTTTTAAACATATCTTCCTCCATAATTTTTGTACTTTTTAATAATTTCTAATTTTTACTTTATTCTATAACCTCCAACAGTACTGCCTGGCGCTGCTCCACCCTTGGCTACCAAGATAACTTTCATGGCTTCAATCCTATATCCATAATTTGATGTTCCAGCATTTTCTCCATTCTTGGCCCAGCCCATCCAGCCGATATTTTGCACATGTACACTGTAATATATATCATATTTTGTTGCTATTGCTCCATCAAGATTTATATTGATGGTCTCTAGTTTTTTGTTAGCTGCTCCACTTTCTGTTCCGTTAACTTTCCAGTCTTCCCAACCAGTTCCTTCTATATATGAACGATA
>JAGXHX010000058.1 GCA_024635955.1 Bacillota bacterium | reverse complement strand
AGATGTGTATAAGAGACAGCTACTTGTGTCCCATGGATTTCGCACCAACTTATATGCCGAATTTTCACTAGAGGAACCCATGGCAAACTCATCCATATTACACTTTCCAAGAATAATACCGCCAGCTTCATAAAGCCTATTAACAACGGTAGCATTATATACTGGCTTATAGCTTTCTAATATTTTCGAACCACAAGTTGTAATAATACCCTTTGTGGAAATATTATCTTTTATTCCCATTGGAATTCCAGCTAATAGTCCGATATTTTCTCCGTTTGAGATTTTATTATCTATAACCAATGCATCTATTAAAGCTTTATCTTCTGTTATAGTTAAATAAGTACCCAACTCTTTCTCACTTAATTTTAAATTAGCCAAATAATCTTTGGTCAACTCAACAGCTGATATTTCCTTATTTACTAACTGATTATGTATTTCTCTAATTTGTCCCATAATTCACTCCTATAAAATACTTGGCACTTTAAAATAATCATCATCTCTGTCAGGAGCATTCGCTAAAACATCCTCAACATCTAGACTATCTTCAACTTCATCAGCTCTAAAAACATTATGAATATCCAAAACATGACTAGTTGGCTCTATACCTTCTGTATTCAATTCGTTTAATTTATCCATAAAATTCAAAACATCATTTAACTCTTTCTCATATTTTATTGTTTCCTCATCATTCAATCCCAATCTTGCAAGATTAGCAACATGAATAACATCTTTTTTAGTTATACTCATCTTCTTCCAACCTTTCATCTATCATTTCTGAAAATTCATCTATAGATATTATCTTTATCCCCAAAGAAATAGCTTTGTTCAACTTACTGCCTGGATCATCCCCAGCCAACACATAGGTAGTTTTCTTAGAAACACTTGAACTAGCTTTTCCACCATGGAGTTCTACCAAATTAGTCAATTCTTTCCTGTCATAATCTGAAAAACTTCCTGTTATAACAAAAGTTTTGCCTTTTAAGTCATTACTTAAACTTCTAGTATCATCCTTCATCAATATTCCTAAACTTTTCAATTCGGAAATAATATTGATATTTCTACTTTCTTTAAAAAATGCAATTATACTATCAGCCATTTTATCCCCAATAGCTTCTATCTCCAAAAGATCCTCTTTAGTTGCTGTCATTAATCTATCGATAGATTTAAAATTCTTAGCTAGAATCTTTGCTCCTTTATTCCCAATTAAAGGAATTCCAAAACCATAAAGTAATGGGCCAAGTCCTCTGTTTTTGCTTTGAAAAATCGCTTCAATTATATTATTGGCTGATTTTTCACCAAGTCCCTCTAAAACACTAATATCCTCTTTATTTAATTTATATATATCAACAGGAGTGCTTATTAAACACTCTTTAACAAAGTATTCAATATATTTATCGCCCAAGCCGTCAATGTCCATTGCATCTCTTGAAACAAAGTGAATTAAGCCTTTTACTAATTGTGCTGGACAGTAAAGTTCTCCAGTACACTTTATGCTTGCTTCAATTTTAATTACATCTGAACCACATACTGGACAATGGTTTGGAAAAACATAGGGTTTACTCCCAACAGGTCGTTTTTCAGGTACGACCTTGACTATTTCTGGTATAACATCCCCCGCTTTTTGCAAAACAACTATATCTCCAACTCTTATATCCTTATCGATGATATAATCTTCATTATGTAAAGTTGCCCGTTTCACCTGGCTCCCACCTATCATTGTTGCTTTTAATTCTGCCATAGGAGTAAGTACACCTGTTCTCCCTACAGATATTGTAATATCCTCAATAACTGTTTCTTTTTGTTCAGGCGGAAATTTAAAGGCAATAGCCCATCTTGGACTTTTTTCTGTATATCCCATTTCCATCTGGTCAGCCAAATTATTAACTTTTATAACAACTCCATCTATGCCATATCCCAGAGCATTTCTTTCTAAAACTATTTTTTGACAAAAATCAATAACATTTTCAATATTGCCTTTAATCCATCTTTTATTTGTAGAAAAGTCATTATCAGTCAATAATTTTATAGCTTCATCCTGTGTCTTATAATCCAGTTTATTGCTATAAGTAATTTCATATATAAATGATTTCAGATGTCTTTCACTCGTTATTTTTCTATTTAATTGTCTTAAAGAACCAGCTGCTCCATTTCTTGGATTTCTAAATTGAGGGAGTCCTTCTATTAATCTAGCTTCATTTAAATCATCGAAAGTCTTATTATCCATATAAACTTCACCTCGGACCTCAAAATCTCCAAGAATATTAATTTTTTTAGGAATATTTTTGACAGTCATGATATTATTTGTAACATTTTCTCCAGAAATACCAGTACCTCTGGTAGCTCCAATTTTAAAATTACCATCACGATAAATTAAGGCAATAGACAAACCATCAATCTTAAGTTCAGCTATATATTCTACATATTCCTTATTTATGGCTTTCTTTACTCTTTCGTCAAATGCTCTTAACTCATCATAACTAAAAGCATTTCCTAAACTAAGTAATGAATATCTATGTTTATATGGTGGAAATTTTTCACTAACTTTTCCACCAACCTTACTAGTTGGACTTTCCACGCTTTTATATTCTGGATATAAAGATTCTAGTTGAATCAATTCATTCATGAATTTATCATACTCACTATCAGTGATAGTAGGCATGTCTTTTTCATAATAATTTTTATTAGCCTTATTTAATATTTTCCTAATATTTTCAATCTTTTCCAATATTTCCATACTTCACCTACCTAGATAATTTCTTAATTGGAGCGTACATTGCTAGTAATTTTTTTATGCCTGCATTAGGAAAAGCAATTGATAATAATAAGTCTTTACCTTCTCCTTCAATTTGTACTACCACACCTTCACCAAACTTGCTGTGGAAAATTTTGTCTCCTAGTCTAAATCCAGTTAATATCATTTCATCTGCTTCTGCGGCCGATTGTCTGGAAATATTAGCATCACGATCATATGTCTTTTTACTTTCTGCTAGTGCCTTATGAGGAAACTCTTTTAAAGAAGTTGGTATTTCATTAATAAATCTAGACATTTCATTCCCTCTAGTAATACCATATTGATTTCTCAAATATGCTCTAGTTAAATAAACTTTCTCTCTTCCTCTAGTTATTCCCACATAACAGAGTCTTCTTTCCTCTTCCATTTCCACAGAACTACCCAAAGATCTAAAATGAGGAAAAATACCTTCTTCCATTCCTGCTATAAATACAACTCTATACTCCAACCCTTTAGCCATATGTAATGTTATTAAAGTTGCTTTATTATCATCATCCAATTGATCAGTTTCACTGTAAAGAGCTATACTTCCCAAGAATGATTCCAAGGTCTTTTCTTCATCATGCATATCAAACTCTCTAGTTTCAGATAAAAGTTCTTTTACATTTGCTATTCTATCCCTTGCTTCATCCGTTCTTTCTAATTCAAGTTCTTTCAAGTAACCAGTTTTATTTATAACTGCTTCTGTAATATCAGTCAAACTAGATCCTTCCAATTTTCTAAACTCATTGAATAAGGCAAGGAAGCCTATAACCTTCTTAGCACTACCGCTATTTAAATATTCACCTGCTCTTGACATGCTTTCTTCAATTGATACTTCTTGAGACATAACAAAATTAAGTATTTTATTGACTGTTGTAGCTCCAATGCCACGTTTAGGTGTATTTATAATTCGTTCAAAAGCAATTTGATCCTTAGGATTATTCAAAAATTGAAGATAGGCAATAATATCTTTAATTTCTTTTCTTTTGAAGAAACTAAGACCGCCAAATAATCTATAATTAATTCCATAACGAACTAAACTTTTTTCAATTATACGAGATTGGGCATTCGTTCTGTATAATATTGCTATATCTTTATACTTATATCCTTTGCGAACTAATCTTTCAATCTCTCTTGCTAAATATACAGCCTCTTCACTTTCAGTTTCAGCTTCATAACAAGTTATTAACTCTCCATCTTTTTTATCAGTCCATAAATTTTTCGGTTTTCTGTCACTGTTGTTTTTGATAACTGCATTTGCTGCTGCTAAAATTTGTTCTGTCGAACGATAGTTTTGTTCTAGAAAAACCGCCTTAGCACCAGGGTTATCTCTTTCAAAATTCAAAATGTTACCCATGTCAGCACCCCTCCAGCCATAGATAGACTGATCTGGATCCCCGACAACACAAATATTCTTATGTTTATCCCCTAGCATTTTGCTTAATAAATATTGCACATAGTTTGTATCTTGATACTCATCAATAAAGATGTATTTAAATCTATTTTGATAATATTCCAGAACTTCTTTTTTCTTTTTAAATAGTTCTACAGTCAAGTACATTAAATCATCAAAATCTAAACTATCCACAGAATGCAATTTATTTTGATAATGCTTATATATTTTAGCAACCATTTCTTCAAAGTAATCTGAAGCTTTTTTAGCAGCTTGTTCATGACTGATTAGGTTGTTTTTTAATATGCTTATTGCATACAACACTGTTTTTGCAGTGAATTTTTTATCATCAATATTAAGTTCTTTTAGTACTCTTTTCATTAAATTTTCTTGATCACTAGAATCATAAATATTGTAATGAGTTGTGTAACCTAAAGCTTCGATGTCTCTTCTTAAGATTCTATTACACATACTATGAAATGTACTAACCCACAATGCTTTTGTTGTGAAATTACTTGTGGCATTAGCTATTCTGTTTTTCATTTCTTCTGCAGCTTTATTAGTAAAGGTAATTGCTAAAATCTCATAAGGACTCACACCGTTTTCAATTAAATGTGCTATTCTATTTGTAAGAACCTTTGTCTTTCCTGATCCAGCACCTGCAATGATTAAAAGTGGACCATCACCATATATAACTGCTTCTTTTTGTTTTTCATTTAGTCCTAATAAAAGTTTGTTCATTATATCTCCTTCATACAAAGGTAATTATATCATTTATATAGAAAAAAGGCATCATAGATGCCTTTTAATATATGAATTTATATTGCTATTTTTTCTTCTTTTTCTTATTAGATTTGGTGAAATCTGAAGTGTATATATATAGTAAATAGATTAACGATATTAATATCGCAAATCCACCAACTAATTGAGCAACTTTTATTTCACCCAACATTAAACTATCTGTTCTTAATCCTTCAACAATTATCCTTGTCATAGAATTACCAATAATAGCCAAAGCTATAAAAGTACCTTTTTTCAATTTAGGAAATTTTAAAAATAGAAATGTTAACACTGTAAACCATAAAACTCCATTAATTGATTCATAAAGAAATGTTGGATGGTAATATTTACCATCAATCAACATACCCTTTTGTATAAATTGAGGGAATTTTTCAATAAAACCTTTACTAACTTCGCTTCCATGGGCTTCTTGATTAAAGAAATTACCCCATCTACCAACAGCTTGTGCTAATAGTGTTCCAATTCCAATAATATCCATATATCTTAGAGTATCCATTTTTTTCTTCCTGGTGTAAATAACCATGGTTATCAAACCAAATATCACTCCACCATGAAATGCTAATCCACCCTGTCTTAGATTAAACACTTCAAATAACGAATTGTATAAATCTAAATTAAAAAAAACATAATATAGTCTCGCACCTACAAAGCCACTAATAATAACAGCTATAATTAAACCGAAAAAATCATCTTCATTATAGATACCGACTCTTTTTAGCATAAGACTTGAATATATAATTGTTGCCATAACACCAATTGATATAAATATCCCATACCACATAATACTAACTCCAAAAATTTCAAATGCTACTGGATTCATCTACTCACTCCTTAATTTTGTTAATTTAATATATTCTTCAATTGATAGGGTTTCAGCCCTTCTTTTACCATCAATATTTCCTTTATCAAGAAATTCTTTAACCGCATTTTTATCTCCACCAAAAATGCCAGCAAAGGAGTTCAACATATTTTTACGCCTCATACCAAAGCCGCTTTTAATAAGTTGAAAAAATTTCATTTCTTGATCTTTATCTAAAAGTTGATATTGGTCTTTTAAATTAAGTTTAATCACAACAGAGTCAACTTTAGGTATTGGAAAAAAGTTTTCCTTATCAACATTAGTTACTAGACTAGCCTCAGCATAATATTTAACAGCCAATGTGAGTACTCCATAACTTTTAGTGCCTGGATTAGCTAAAATTCTCATACCAACTTCTTTTTGCACCATGACCGTTATGCTTTCCATACCAAAGTCATTTTCCAATAAGTACATTAATATAGGTGAAGTTATATAGTACGGAAGATTTGCTACAACTTTAATCTTTGTACTTTCTTCAAATATTTTATGTAAATCAACCTTTAAGATATCTGCATTAATTATTTCAAGATTGTTGAATTCTTTTGTATTTTTTTCAAGTAATGGTATAGCATTTTTATCTAATTCTACTGCTACTACTTTTTTAGCTCTTGCTAGCAGATATCTTGTAAGAGACCCTACACCAGGACCTATTTCCAAAACTATATCATTTTCTCCAATATCGGCCTCGCCAATTATTTCTAAAGCAATTCCTTCATTAACTAAAAAATTCTGACCTAGGCCTTTTTTTGTATAAAAACTACCCCCACCTAAATTAGCTCTAAGATTTTTTAGTTCACTTAAATTACTTTCCATATTACTTTTCATTTCTTACCCGCTTTTCTAAGCTATAAAGTAACTCATCAATATATTTATTAATATTTGTTTGTTCACTATTAATAACAATATCTGCTCTATTCATTTTATCTTTTCTCGGCATTTGACACCTTATTATATCAAAAACTTCGGCTTCAGACAAATTATTTCTTTCAAGCACTCTTTTTAGCTGAACTTCTTCCCTACAATCAACAACCCAAATAGCATCAAAATATTTATCAAGGTGTTCTTCGTACAATAATGGTACTTCAATAAAGTAAATGTCATCATCCCAAGAACTATCCAATATCTGCTTCATAATATTAGGATGAGTTATACTATTTAACAACCTTCTCTTATCTTCATCTTTAAACACAATATGTCTTAACTTAATTTTATCTATCTCACCATCATTACCTAATATACTAGAACCAAAGTTAGATATGATATTTAGATAATTGCTGTGACCTTTTAACATTAAACTACTAGCAATATGATCAGCATATATAACCTTAAATCCTTTAGATTTAATATAGTTGACAACATATGATTTTCCAGTACCTATTCCTCCAGTTATTCCAATTCTCATAAAATCACCTAATCCTTTGACAAATAGGACAATAGACTGATGTTCTACCTACTACTTTAGTTTTTTCTAATATACAACCACAACAAGTACATTCTTTCCCACTGTGTCCATAGACCTTATGTGCATCTTGGTATTCACCAGCAGTACCATCACCATTAACATAATCTCTAATTGTTGAACCTCCAGCTATAGTAGCTTTATCCAATATATCTCTGATATTATTATACAAATTAGATAAATCAATCTCTAATAAATTCTTTGTTTCATAAAGTGGATGAAGACCCGATGCAAATAAAATCTCATCTGCATAAATATTGCCAATACCAGCTATAAGGGTTTGATCTAATAAATTTTTTTTGATTGGACCATTTTTTTTCATCAACTTATCTCTAAATTCATTATATTCCATCAAACCAGGTTCAAGACCGACTTTTTTTAATAAATAAAACTCAAGCTCTTCATCATTCAAATAACTTATTCGGCCAAATTTTCTCACATCATTATATATAAGATAATCTCCATCAATAAAATCAATCTTAAGATGAGTATGCTTATTTATTTCTCCATTATATAATAATTTCCCAGTCATTCTTAAATGAATTAATAAATTTCCTTCATTTAGTTTTATTATTATATATTTCCCTCTTCTCTCCAAGGTAATTATAATTTTATCTTTAACTAAATCTGAAAATTCTAGTCTATTATATATAATATTAGGAGTTATAACTTCAACATCTATTATTCTATTTCCACTTATCTTTTTAACAAGGCTTCTTATGACATTTTCTACCTCTGGTAATTCTGGCATTTATACCTCCTCAACTGTAAACCAATTTCCACCAACTTTTAAGTCTACAACTAAAGGAACATTTAAATCCATAGCTGAACTCATCTCATCCCTAATTAAAATCTTTATTTTTTCTAATTCTTCTGGTATTACTTCCAATATAAGTTCATCATGTACTTGAAGCACTACCTTCGATTGGAGATTATCTTTTCTTAATCTATTATCAACTCTAATCATCGCTAATTTAATCATATCTGCAGCAGTACCTTGTATAGGTGCATTCATTGCCATACGCTCTGCTCCAGATCTTACTTGGTATTGACTACTTTTCAAATCAGTTAACAATCTATATCGCCCAGTTAATGTATAAACTTTAAGTGTGTTCTTTGCTTCTAAAATAGTTTTTTCAATCCAACTTCTAATTTTTGGATATCTTTCAAAATATTTTTCAATATACTCTTTTGCTTCTGCCATTGGTATATTTAAATCCCGACTTAATCCAAAATCACTTAAGCCGTAAACTATACCAAAATTTACTGCTTTAGCCGATCTTCTCATTTCACTATCAACTTCATCATATTCTACCCCAAATACTTCGCTGGCAGTTTTCATGTGAATATCCTGTCCGCTATTAAAAGCAGCAATCATTCCCTCGTCTCCGGACATATGTGCTAATATTCTTAATTCTATTTGAGAATAATCTGCACAAAGAAATAGATTACCTTTTATAATTGGAATGAAAGCTTTTCTTATTAATCTACCTTCAGTTAATCTGACAGGAATATTTTGCAAGTTTGGATTCTCACTTGATAAACGACCAGTTACAGCAACTGTTTGATTAAATGTCGTATGTATTGTATTTTTTTCTTTAGTTATATTCAGCAATCCTTCAATATATGTGCTATATAACTTTGAAAGTTTTCTATAATCCAATATTAAAGGAATGATTTCATGTTTGTCATATAATTTTTCTAGGACTACTTGATTTGTTGAATATCCTGTTTTTGTTTTTTTCCCTGTGGGTAATTTCAAGATTTCAAAAAGTATTTTCCCTAACTGCTGAGTTGAATTAATATTAAAATTATCACCAGCTATTTCCCAGATATTATTAGTTAAATAACTTATTTTCCCCATAACCTCTTTTTCCATTTTTTTTAGATAATCTCTATCAATTCCTACCCCATGAACTTCCATCTTAGCTAAAATTGGGCTAAGTGGTTTTTCAATATCTTGATAAAGACTGAATACCCCTTCTTCTTTAGCCTTTTTGGTCAGTAAATCTTGTATTATATAAAGATGCTGACAATAGAATTCTTCAGCTCCATCATCTCCAATAAACTCTTTAACTACATTATCCTTGGTAAATTTACGCTCAGGATATATTACATAAGCCAATAAACTAATATCTTCAAAATTAACACCATAAATATCTTTATCATTATCTAGTAATAAATGATAAATAATTTTTGTATCAAAAAATACAATTTCACACTTTTTATTAATAATTGCTTCTAATATTAGGTCTGTAATTAATGGATTTATAAAATCAACATCATACATAAGATGTTTTTCTCCATCAAATACTTCAATGCCTACTATATCCTGATTATCAATTTTTATATCCATAATAATCTTAGATTTACCCATTTTTTTAAATGAATCAATAAATTCAGCATGACCATTACAAATATCACAAGCTTTATAGGTTAAGGCTTCTTTTTCTACTGCCGTATGATCTTTAAACACGTTATTAAACTCTAATCTATTAAATAATTCTATCAACTTATCTTTATTTCCTAGTTTTTCAAGTGAAAATTCTAGATGGTTATAATCAATTGGTACATCAAGATAAATTGTTCCCAATTCTCTGCAAAATAAAGCATCTTCTTTATATTTAATTAGATTTTCTTTTACTTTTCCTTTTAAATCTTCTATATTTTCATATATTCCTTCTATAGTGCCATATTGTTGGATTAATTTTAAAGCAGTTTTTGCACCTATACCTAAGACTCCTTTAATATTATCAGATGGATCACCTTGCAAACCTTTAATATCAATAGCCTGTTTAGGTGTGAAGCCATACTCTGTTAATAACTTTTCAGGAGTAAGTTTTTCTATTTCTGATAATCCTTTTCTAGTTAAATAAAGTGTTGTATAGTCATTAATTAACTGGAAGCCGTCTTTATCTCCTGTCACTAATATTATATGATCTTTATTACTAGTTCCAATTTTACCAACAGTACCTAAAATATCATCGGCTTCAAAACCTTCTGCTTCTAATACAGGTATTCCCATATATCTTAAGGCCTCTTTTAATATAGGAAATTGACTTTTTAATTCTACATCAGTTTCTTTTCGCCCAGCTTTATATGTATCACACATATCATGTCTAAAAGTTCTCCCAATATCAAAAGCTACTCCCAAACCATCAGGTTTTTCATCTTTTATAAGGTTTTCGAGCATCCTAAGAAAGCCATAAACACCATGGGTATATTCACCATCTTTATTTGTTAATGGTCTCATCCCATGATAAGCTCTGTGCAACAAACTATTTCCATCTATTATTATAATTTTTTTATCCAAAAATTTCACCCTTACTTCTTTTATTAATATCTTAATAATTATATCATATTAAAATTGTTATTTAAGGTAAAAAACAAATAAGGATTGACCAATTATGGTCAATCCTTATTTTTAAATAGCATGGATTATATATCGAAGGAGTAAAGCCTAAATTAGATATCGAATAACATTACAAGCATGTTGGAAATACGAGTAAGGAGGACATCAATCAATATCGAGTATTTTCAATTTGGACTTTAACCCTTCAAATATCGAAATTATTTTATGCCTTTAATAAGTTTTAGAGTTTCCCCTACTTTTCTAGTTAATGTATCAAGATTTTTAATTCCATATTCATCAACTTGTTCTGTAAAAGGCACAGTATCTTTACTCCAAATAGCAGCTCCATTATATACTCCCATGGATGCTCCTATCGGAATTATTCCATTAGTATGGAAAAAACCATGGAGTGAATTTATGGTCATTTCTTGACCACCATTTCTAGCACCCCCAACAGCAATCGCCATTCCTAATTT
>JAGXHX010000006.1 GCA_024635955.1 Bacillota bacterium | reverse complement strand
GCAAAATAATATAACTAATATTACAATTTAATATTTTTGTATTCAATTTCCTTTAATAATATTGAAAGGGGGGAGTGAACATTTCCGACTTAAATAAAACTTTTACAAAAATTAATCTTACTAGGGCTTGGAGGTGGATTAATAGTAATCCATCATATCAATATAAAAATTATTTTAGAGATTCGTATAGTTCTTA
This sequence comes from Bacillota bacterium, assembly GCA_024635955.1. GTDB lineage: Bacteria > Bacillota > TC1 > TC1 > TC1 > WTXA01. The sequence continues at coordinate 19,459 of JAGXHX010000006.1, read as the reverse complement.
TAATATTTCGGTAGACGTAAACCTAAAGGATCTATCTAAAAGACTTAAAGATGGAGTATATAAGCCATGTAAACCGACACAATTATTATTGCCGAAAAATGGAATAAGCACAAGATTATTTACATTACTTTCAGTAGAAGATCAAATAGTTTACCAAGCAATGGTAAATATTATTGCAGAAAAATTCTATGCTAAGTTAAAAAAAGATTATAATGTTTTGACTTTTGGAAATCTATATGCGGGTAAAAGAAGTACTTTTTTCTACAGAAAGTGGGAAAAAGGATATCAAACATTTAATAGAGCTGTGAAAGAGACTTTTAGTCATGGATTTAAGTACATGGCTTCCTTTGATTTAACAGCATGCTATGACACAATAGATCATCATGTGCTTTGTTTTATATTACATAACAATGGATTGGATAAAGAATTTGTTGATTTTTTAAGTAATCTTCTAAAGGCGTGGACTTCTAATATTGATATTTATAAAGGGCATGGGATACCTCAAGGGCCACTTTCTTCAGGATTACTTGCTGAAGTGTTATTGTGTTTTTTTGATGAGAAGTATAAGAAGATGAAAAACAATATAGATATCAAGTATTTTAGATATGTAGATGATATTAAACTATTATCTTATGGAGAAAAAGACTTAATGAGAATGCTTGCACAACTGGATTATTACAGTAAACAAATAGGTTTATTCCCACAATCAGCAAAAATTGAAATAAAAAAAATATCGAATATTGATGATGAAATCCTTAGTTTAAGTAATATTGAAAATGAAATCATTCAAAAAAAAATACAAAAGAAAGATACTTTATTAAATGGATTTAAATTAACATTTAGTGGCAATCAAGTCACAAATAAAACAAAATTCAAAATGTACTTAGCCTCAATTAAACCTAATTCAGTTATAAGCAAAAAATTGATAGATATACTATCTCACAATCCACAGTACTTTCAAAATATTAGTAATTATTTTGGTAATTATTCAAGGAAAATTTCAGATAAGGTAATAGAAAAAATAATAACTGAACTTGAAAGACCAGAAGTTTTTCAAGTAGTTACTGCCTCTATGATTGATGTGATTGCCTACAATACCTCAGCTATTTCCTATGATATACTTTTAAATTTATGTCTAAAAAGATGGAAAGATAAGAAAATACTAAATCCACAATTAAGGTATACTATAGCCAAGTTTTTATTAATAAATCAAAAGTTTAAGTTTGAAGAAATTATTAGTTACTTGCAATTTGAACAAAACTGGTGGATTAAAAAGTCTATATTGAAGTATATAGATATTGATATATATGGTAAATATTCGTATCTGGAAGTGTTAAGACTATATTTAGAATCAGATAATATTGAATTAATAGTGGCAGCAATGAGTGCTATTCTAGAAAATGATATTAGTATAGATTACGATATTTCAAAAATGAACTACAAAGCACAGTTAATGTTAAAGGATACCGGATATATAAATAGATCAGCTAGAAGACCTTCTGCTATTCATGATTGTTTAAAAGGAATTACTAAGCAAAACATAAAGAAATTGAAATGGAAAAAAATATTTGCTAGAGATCATAAAGCAGCTGAAAATAAATTATTAAGAGCCAAAAGTTATTCAACAACAGATATGTCAGCTTTTATAAATATTATTGATACGTTTAATGATATGTTATTACAAAAGGTTTTTGAAGCAGATAGGAGTATTGGAAAATATCAACTTGGGAATATTGGAGGGAATTTATATAATAAAGGTACAGAATTTGAACAAAAATACCCATTATTATTTAAATATTGTTTGAATATTCATGAACTAAGACTTGCCTGTGATTTATCTCATCCAATAGTAAAAAAAACTAAAAAAAATACCAATCCTATTCAATATAAAACTATTTTTAAAATAAGACCTTTATTGGTGGATGCTTTATCTGAATTAGAACAACTTTGGTAATAATCAGGAGGATAACTATTGTAATTATATTTGGAATTAGTGTAGCTTGCAAATGCATATCGAGAATAGAAATTATAAATATACAATAACAAATTTTGAAGGAACAAGAAAAAAAGAATATTGTAGAAGAAAAGGCATATGTTAACGATCCTACAAAATTTGTTAATGTTAATTTAAGAATTGTTAAAGAGTCAGAAAAGGAAAAAATAAAGCATGTTAAACCAAAAATATCTGATTATCTAACATTTAGTATTGATAAACAGTTATAACGAATTGCATATTGATGAAATTATAAAAATTGCATATTGATGAAATTATAAAAATTGCAGATGATGCACTTTATGAAGCAAAAAATCAAGGTAGAAATAGGACTGAAGAAGCTATACTCATAACGAGTGCTTAGGGAGTTATATTTTAAACTTGTAAGCATATTTAAGTGAATTTGATAATTTAATACATAATATACTGTATGAATTGGGTAAAAAATAGATAAATTAGGTAGATGATTCTTGTTATAGATACAAAAAGCTAACCTGTTCGATAATAACTAGAAAAATTAATGGTTTTTTATTAATAAGTAATATTGAACATATCAATAATATATAGCATTGTTCCACTAAAGTATCCGTTAGTTTACAAGAAAGCGGATAACGAGGTGCATAATGATTAAATACAAATTAAAAGGACTGAGCCCAGTAAAATACCGGATTCAGTCCCTAAAAGTTACTTAATTAAAATATGTAAGTAAGGGGATTTTGTTCATTAGGATCTATTAAGGAACAACAACTACAGCAACTTCACAATCCCTAACAACCTTAGTTGTTACAGAACCGAAAATCCTAGAAAAACCCTTAACGCTAGATTTAGTCATTATAATTAAATCATAAGAACCATCAACAGCCTCCTGAAGAATTGAATCAGCAACAGACCCATGAATGATTGCTTCATTAACCTCATAACCATCTAATACCTTAGAAGCGTCCTTTAAAATTCTTTCCCCATTATTATACATAATCGAACGTTCCGAATTTGTATTAATATTTTCAAGTTGATTAGTATAAATCATCTGGGCTACATAAAGGAGAGTAACATCAGTATTTTCTTTTTTTAAATATCTCTTTAACCAAACAAGAGAATCCATGCTTTTTTCAGAACCATCTAAGGGTACCAAAATTTTTAAATTAGTCATGATATAGAACACATCCTTTCATAGATACAATAGTAAACAATATACTAATTGAAATTACACCTAAATTATATCACAGTAAATCAGACACAGTAATAAATTTGATTAATTAAAATTATCAAAACCATTCCTAATCAACCACTCTTCTATTACGGACAAAATCACCAATAAAAATAGCAACATAACACAAAGACAAAATAAAACTAACAATCAAGAAACCATAACTATAACCAAAACCAATCACCATAAAACCAAAAATCATATTACCAACAGCAAAACCACCATCATAAGCACACTCCTCAATAGCATAAGAAGTAGCCTTCAAATCATCACTAGTCTCCCTGTCAATACCAGTAATAGCCCCAATAACCACACTATTAGTACCAAGACCCATAGCAACAATTACCAATAAAAGAGCCAGATTACCAGCAGACTCTACAAAAGCCATACTCAAAAAACCAATCAGAGCAAGAATAGCACTAGGAATAATAATTCTTTTAATACCAAACTTATCAATTAAACTACCACCAGCCAAAGAGGCAACCATCCCCAAAGTTCCAATTAAGAACAAAAAAGTACTAGGCCTAAGAACACCATCAAGACTATTCAAAAATATAGCCACATTAGTACCAACAATACCAAAACCACTAGTAGCAGTCATAACTACCAGATAATACCTAAGCAACCTAGGATTCTTCAACAAAACAATATAGTCAGATAGCATATTAGCCTTCCTAGACTTTACTGAGTTTTCAGTATTACCAAAACCAACCTTAGTTTCAGATATAAAATTTAGGAGAATAAAAGATACCAAAGATGTAGCAATTATTCCCATAAACATAACAGAAAAACTAAAACCTGACAAAGTAAGAGCATATACAGGACCTATAATAATTCCTATAGAAATAAAACCTCTATAAATCCCCATACAACTACCCAAAACACTCCTGTCAACTAAATCACTAACAACAGAACTAGCAGTAGACATATACATAGCAAGACCGAGAGCCTGCACAACTCTTGCAACCAGATGTAATTCATAGTTTGGAGCAAGCCAGATAAACAACCAGGAAAGTACAAAAGAAAAAGAACTAATCAACAAGGAGAACTTTCTTCCCTTCTTATCTGAAATAGGTCCTAGAAAAATCCTAAGAAGAATAGCCGATAAACTATATATTGTAGTAGATATACCCACCTGAGCCAAGCTGAATTGCTGACTAATCAGATAAACAGGAACAACAGAATAGGAAATGGAAATATTCATCATAAAGAAAAAAGTTCCTAACAGGAAAAAAATCACCTTTCTATTTCTTAAAAACTCTTTAACACTATTAATTTTCATCAAATCTCACTCCTATAAAAAAAATAGAAGTCTTGTTCAGATTTACACTAAACAAGGCTTCTTAGTATTCCACTATATTATTTAATTATTTATCTATACGTTTTATTACTTCGACTATATCAAATATCCAGGAATTTAACAGGGGCCTTTTCTGTTTAATTATGGATGTTCGGTTTCACCAAGTGAGTTTAATAGCCATTGTCTTTTAATACATACCATAAAAGACAACATAAAATATATCTTAAATTTAAAATAAGAATAACACATTTTTTTTATTTGTTCAAGGTGTCAAATATTCAAAAAGAAAAGTAACTGCTATTGAAATGAATCTTAAATTATAACTAAAACCAGGGTACCCAATTCCTAAGCGCTATGATACAATTTTATTGAACTTATAAACTAGTAAGTAGATCATAAATGAACTAAAGGAGCGAGTAATTATGAAAGAAATAAAAGGAATTGAACATGTTTGTATATCAGTAAATAATATGGACGAAACATTGGATTTTTATATTAATATAATAGGATGTAAACTAATTGATAGATTTCCACTAGACTGGGTAAATGTAGAGTTAGCTCATGTTGAAATAAATGGACAATTTTTAGAATTTACCTATAAATCAGATCAGCCACGTTTAAGAACAGATCGTTGGGAAGTAGGACACATTGCCTTTACAGTCTCAGATATTTATAAAGTAGCAGAGAATTTAAGCACCATCCCAAATGTTAAATTTGTTGATGAAAAACCCAATGTAGTAAATGATAATTTAATTACTTTCTTTATAGAAGGACCTAGTGGGGAATTAATAGAATTTATGGAATTGAAATAATAGATAAAAATGAAAGATAGTAGTGATACAAAAAGTCCAACTCAAAACATTTTGAGTTGGATTAAATTTAGCTGAATATCGATTAAGGGAGAAAATGAAATTTATAGAAGAACTAAAAACCAATCACAATATGATACTTAATCCCCAACAGGAACAAGCAGTGTTAGCCATTGAAGGAGCAACACTACTACTAGCAGTACCTGGAAGTGGCAAAACCACTGTTATTATAGCTCGAATAGAAAATATGATAGATAACCACAACATTAACCCAGAACAAATCCTAACCCTAACCTTCAGTGTTGCAGCAGCCAACGACATGCAAAATAGATTCCTTAATATATTTGGACATGTTTACGAAAAACGATTACAATTTAAAACCATCCATAGCTTCTGCTATGGTGTTATAAAAGACTATGAGAGATTTGAGAATAGAAGAGCTTTTAAGGTACTAGAAAATAACAGTTTAGTAATTAAAAACATCTATTTAGAATTAACTCAAGAATACATTGGGGAAGACATTATAAAAGAAATAGCTCAAAAAATTGGCTATTGCAAAAATATGATGTTGAGTAAAGAAGAAATTGAGAAAATAACCCTGCCAGACTGTGATTTTAATGAAATTTATAAGGCATATGAGGAATACAAAAAAGCCAATCAGCTAATGGACTATGATGATATGCTCAATTATGCCTATATTATATTAAATAAATACCCTGATATTATTAATAAATACCAAAACCAATATAAATACATTGATGTAGATGAAGCTCAAGATACATCATTTATACAACATAAAATTATAGAATTATTAGCCCAAAAATGCGGTAATATTTTTATGGTTGGAGATGAAGACCAAAGCATCTATGGATTTAGAGCAGCTTTTCCTAAGGCACTACTAGATTTTAAAGATACCTATAGTAATGCTAATGTTCTTCTTATGGAACGAAACTACCGTTCTACTAAAAAAATAGTTGAAGCCTCAAATCATTTTATTAAGCAAAACACAGACAGGTACTCAAAAAACATGTTTTGCGAAAATGATGAGGGAATAGAAATTAAACAAACCCATCTTAAAGACCTAAACAAACAATATAGCTATATTGCTGATTTAATCAATAATATTGATAAAGATAAAGATAAAGATAAAGATAAGGGTAAGGGTAAAAGCATTGCTATCCTATACCGTAACAATGATTCTGCAGTACCTATTGTAGACATTTTAGAAAATGAGAACATAGCCTTTTCTATTAGAGAAAATAACCCGACATTTTTCAGCCATTTTGTGACAAATGATATCCTATACTTTATGCGCTTGGCACAAGACAATAGTGATATTGAAGCTTTTGAAAAAATATACTATAAATTGAACTGTAATATTTCTAAAAATATGCTTGAGTTTATTAAGAGGTATTTTACCAACAATGTGTTTGAAACTCTTCTTGAATATCCTGACCTGAAAGGAAGAACAGCTGAAAAAATCAAAAAGATGCAAGTTGATTTTCATTATTTAAAGGAGATGAAGCCATTCCGTGGTATTGAATATATAGAAAATGAAATGGGGTACTCAAAAAATCTGAATAATTTAGCTAAAAAAGGCTATGCTAAAGAAAACTTAGTTCAAAAGTTAAATACCTTAAAAAGCATTGCTTCTAATAGAAATAACTTTGATGATTTTTCATCAAGACTTATTCAACTAAAAGAAATTATGCAAAACTCAGGTATTAAAAAAAATGCAGTTACCTTGAGTACTGTACATTCCAGTAAGGGGTTAGAGTTTGACAAGGTGATTTTAGTGGATTTAATTGATGATCAGTTCCCAACAAAAGAAAGTATTAAACAAAAAGTAGGGTTAAATAACAAAGGTCTTTTTGAAGAAGAAACGAGACTATTTTATGTGGGAATCACAAGAGCGAGAAAAGAACTTGAAATAATAACAGCTAATAGATTAAATGAACATCCTATTAAAATTTCTCGTTTTGTTAGATATTTAATTCCTAAACCTAAGGAGGAGAATGGGAAAGGTAATAGCCCATTGCCTGAAGGTGTGCTAAAAGACTATATAATAGGTAAGAAAATTAATCATAAAACTTTTGGTGAGGGTTTAATAATAAGCACAAATGATGAAATAATTGATGTGCAATTTGAATATCATGGTGTGAAAAAACTGTCTTTAGCTTTGTGCTTGGGGTATGAAATTATAAGTAAAGTTGAAGATTAAAAAGAATTGACTATTCAAAACCCTTACTAGGTATTTTAGTTTGATTATATATTTATAGAAGGAGTACTGTACAATAAATGCACTTAATATGATAAAATATAGTACGTGATTACTAGATTAATCAAGAAGTATAAAACAGTCTGAAGAGAAATTTAATATACTTTTTGAATTTTTTCCTGTCGGGATGATTTTATTTAATCCTTAAACAGGCTATTTTATTTAAATCTATATAGCTTTAGTTAGCTCTACAGGGTATGATAAAGAAGAATTTTTTATTTTATGATAAAGGTGATGGAAGGAGAGAACTTGTATGATTCTTTTTATGATGTTTATGATTTTTTTGCTTGAGTGTATGTCGGGCTTTGTCTTGTTCAGGAAGGTCCTACTTAAAAACATAAGAGGCTCTCTCAAAACCGAGTGCAGAGCATCCATCATAATACCGGCAAGGAATGAGGAAAAAAACCTTCCAAACATCCTCGAATCCCTTAAAAATCAAACCCTTCCTCCATATGAAATTATCGTGATTGATGATTTCTCATCAGATGAAACAGCGAGTATTGCCGAAAGCTACGGCGTCCGGGTTATCCATAATATGGAACTGCCGGAAGGCTGGACAGGGAAGACCTGGGCCGTTTGGAATGGCTACCTTGAATCTACTGGCAATATACTTGTTTTCCTAGATGCGGACGTTACCCTTGCTCCTAGGGCGCTGGAGACCTTGCTTAAAACCCGGGAAAGTACCGGTGGAGTAATATCAGTAGTACCATATCACCATACGGAACGTTTTTACGAGCGACTTTCCCTCGTACCGTACATATTAGGTATTTTTGCCTTCACTTCCCCTTTTGAGAGGAAGAACCCGAAAAAGGGGTTATATGGCTCCTGCATTGTTGCTACTAGAGAGGACTACGAACTCATAAAGGGCCATGAAAGTATAAAGGGCGAGCTTCTCGACGACCTTAACCTTGGCAGAAAATTCATCGAGGCTGGCGTGAGCATCGAAAACTATCTGGGCAACAGACTTGTATCTTTTCGCATGTACCCCAACGGGATAAAAAGCGAGCTTCAGGGCTTCGGGAAGGGAGCAGTGCTCAGCACAGCCACGCTTACGAGCGCAACTGTTATTTTTGTGGCGGTATGGTTAGTAGGACTGTTGGTGACAGGACTCATACTTCCCTTTTTTATTATTGCACATTACACCTGGATATGGCCCTTTCTGGCCGGATACATATTATATATACTACAAATTAAATACTTTTTAAAGTATACCGGACGGTATGGTTTAGTCATGCCGGTACTGAACCTTTTGTCCTCCCTGTTTTTCATTATCATTATGCTTTATTCAATCTATCAGGTTAAGTTTATCGGTAGCATATCCTGGAAGGGCAGACAGGTCGGGATTGGAGGTAGGAAGATACAGTGATTATTCTATTTGTTATAATTGAGTTTCTATGCGGGTCACTCATGTTTTCATACTGGCTTGGTCGTGCTGTGAAAATTGACCTTAGGTTGGTAGGTGACGGCAACCCTGGTGCTTTCAACCTTTGGCATGCCACAGGCTACAAACTTGGACTGTTGGGCATAGCCTCTGATTTTCTTAAGGGATATATGCCCCTTGTAATACTAGTACACTGGAACTTTGTGAGCGGCATGGCGCTCGTTCCAGTCGCCATCGCGCCGGTTCTGGGCCATGCTTTCTCGCCTTTTGTGGACATGCGTGGAGGCAAGGCCATCACGGTAAGCTTCGGGGTATGGAGCGCGATTTCCGGCTTTGAGATATCCCTTGTCTATGCAATCATACTTGCGATACTGCTCATCATTGTTAAGTTGACTAACTGGAACAGGCCAATCGGAACGGACACTGACGGGTTTATGGTCGTCGCGGGAATGATAACCTTAAGTATCTATATATTTTTGCGTGCCTATCCGGTCCAATGGCTCATGCTTAGCATTTTGAACTCCCTGGTGCTGCTATTCACCAACAGGATAAAGCTCTACCGCTTTTTCAAACAGATTATTGTAAAAGAACAGAATTAAAAGAATTCATTTACAAATCAGATACATTACGCTTAAAAACGGGTCAATAATACTAAACTAAAGATCCAACTTAATTAATTTTGAGTTGGATTTTCTATTTATATTAAATGAAATCTAAACATGTTAATATATAAGAATAATATTAAAGAGAAGGGATCCTATAATATGAGTTATAATTAGGATAAAAGGGAGGAGGAAGAGACAATGGATGATACCTTGGAAAAAAGACACAGCATGATCACTAATCAGATAAAAGCAAGAAGAATAGATGATGAATCAGTGATAAAGGCAATGATGAAAGTCCCACGCCACAAGTTTCTACCAGACGATCTTCAAATCTATGCTTATGAAGACAGTGCACTTGGGGTATCCCATGAGCAGACGATTTCACAACCATACATTGTTGCACTAATGACCTCAATGATAAAAGGGGACAAAAGCAAAAGTGTACTTGAAATAGGTACTGGTACAGGATATCAAACAGCCATACTTGCAGAGATATTCAAGGAAGTTGTTACAATAGAAAGAATAGAAGAACTTTATAAATCAGCAAAAGAAAGATTAAAAGATATGGGGTACAATAATGTTGAATGCATACTAGGAGACGGATATGAAGGTTATCCAGAAAAAGGGCCCTATGATGGAATTATAGTTACTGCCAACTCTCCTGAAATACCACAAACTCTTGTTGATCAATTAGCAATTGGGGGTAAAATGGCAATCCCTGTAGGTATTGATAGTCAATACCTCCTGTTGGTGACTAAAGATTCAAAGGGTGAGATTAAAGTCGAAAGAAACATACAGGTGCGATTCGTTCCAATGATTCATGAAAGAATCATTGAATAGTAAGAGTGTTTGACTATAAAATAAGTAAAAAAACTCATGATATTAAACAATCAGCTTTAATATTGATTTAATATTTTTTACTACAGCAAACGTTTGCATACAATTCTTGAAAAGATGACACCAAAGTAGTATTATCATACGTATGAGTCAAATAAAAAACATACCTACAAAGAACGAATAGCTAATAAGAAAGGAAGTGTTAATTAAAGTGTATGATTTATTAATCAAGAAAGCCTATGCCTATAACATTGGCAAGAATAAAGACATTGCAATTCACAATGGAAAAATCGTTGAAATTCGAGAGGGTATTCCAGAAACCGCAGCTAGAGAGGTAATCCAGGCAAATGGTAATTTAGTAGCTCCTGGGTTTGTTGACTGCCATATGCATTTTGACAAGGTATTTTCCCTCGGAGAAAAAGATTCCAAAACTCTAGACGCGGCAATAGAAGAATTTTATAGCTATTGCAATAATATTAAAGAAGGGGAATGGAAGACGGATATCAAACGCCGAGCAAAAGAAGCAGCACGATTCGCTGTACAATCTGGTACTACATCATTGCGGACTCATGTTAATATTGAACCAAATACTGACTTACAGGGAATTGAAGCCATGAATGAACTTAAGAACGAATTAAAGGACTATGTGGATATAAAAATAACTTCACTTCCATCATTTTATGATGAACCAGAAGCTCAAGCCAAGCGTCTAGATTTATTAGAGTATGCTTGTAAAAATGGACTATTAGATTTTTTAGGTGGAGCACTTAATATACATGATAACTGGGAAGATCTGACAGAAAAAATATTTGCTATCGCCGTACGTAATAAGCTGCCACTGGATTTTCATGTTAATGAATCAGATAATCCTGATATAAGACACTTTGAACAAATAGCAGATCTTACTATAAAGTATGGTTACGAAGGAAGAGTAAGCTGTGGACATGTGACAGCACTTAATGCAGTAGATAATGAAACAGCAGCCAGAGTAATTGGAAAAGCCAAAAAGGCAGATTTAAATATCATAACATTACCTTCATGTAATCTCTACCTAATGGGACGAGGTGATAAACAACCTATCCGCCGTGGAGTTACTAGAATACGTGAGTTCCTGGAGGCAGGTGTAAACATCTCCTATGCCTCAGATAACATTCGAGATCCTTTTCGCCCAATCGGTAACGGAGATATGTTAGAGGAGGGACTATTAACAGCACAAGTAGCACAGATGGTAACAAAATCAGAACTTGAGACCGTGTTTAGAATGGGAACATTAAATCCAGCAAAAGCACTACAATTACAGGATTATGGATTGGCTGTGGGCAAAAATGCTGATTTGGTTATCTTCGATTCAGATATTGTATCAGATGCTCTGATAAGCCAAGCTACTCGCAGATATATTATAAAAAAAGGGAAAATAGTAGCTAAAAATACAAAAACCACAGATATTGTATTTTAATAGAATGCATAAGTTGGGTTAGTTCTAAAATAGATCAAAAGCCCAGGGCTATTAATTCTTATGCTCTATTCTAAATTCTCAATATAAGTAAATAAATGAGAAAAAGTACCAATAGAATAAAAACAAGCTTATTAATATAGAACTAGCACATGTAGAAATAATCGAATTTATTGAATAGGATTAAAAAGTTGTGGTAATAAACTGCTCAAGTTAAAATTAAAAATTAATATTAGGTTGGCAGGACCTGTTTCCAGTCAATATAGTTACCAATATAAACCCTGCAAAACAAATAGATGAGAGCACTAGCTCTCATCTATAGTTATTAGTTATTAATATTATCTTACTAAGGAATAACAATTACTGCAACTTCAGAATCTCTAACAACCTTTGTTGTCACCGAACCAAAAATCCTTGAAAATCCTTTGACACTAGATTTTGCCATCACAATTAAATCATATGAACCATCAACAGCCTCTTGAAGAATTGAATCAGCAATTGATCCATGAATGATTGATTCCTTCACCTTATAGCCATCTAATTCTTTTGAAGCTTTTTTTAATAATCTTTCCCCATCATTATAAACTACATCATGTTCCGATTGTGTATTAAGCAATACCAATTGACTAGTATAAATCACCTGGGCCACATAAAGGAGAGTAACATCGGCATTTTCTTTTTTGAAATATCTTTTTAACCAATTAAGAGAATCCATGCTTTTTTCACTACCATCTAAGGGCACTAAAATTTTTAAATTAGACATAATATACAACACATCCTTTCATACTTAACATAGTAATTAATAAACTATTTGAAATTACACCTAAATTATATCATAATATATCTTTATAGTGACAATTTTAGATGATTTAAAAAATATTTTTAAACCTTGACAAACATTTTTTTTAATATATAATTAAATTAAACAGTGTTTAATAAATGAATGACGTTTAATGTATGTTGGTGCATAAATATTAATCATTTTTGAAAGGAGTATATATTAATGAGTAAAGAAAGACAAGCTTTAAAACAAGAAGAAATTAAGAATTTAATTATAAACACAGCGCAAGAAATTGTTGCAAAGGAAGGCATCAATGGCCTATCGATTAGAAAAATTACGAATATAATCGATTATTCCCCTGCTATTATTTATCATTACTTTAAAGATAAAGATGAAATGATTAGTAAATTAATGGAGAAAAACTACAAAAAAATAATTGATGCTATGTCATCTGTTTATTCTACTAATTCTGAACCTGAACAAAAATTAAAAGACTCAACAAAAGCATATATAGAAATTGCTCTGCAAATGCCAGATGAATACATGAATATTATGCTAAACACCTCTGACAATATATTAGAACATACATCCGTTCTATTTAATGGAGCATCAGTTAAAAGACAAGCTATTGGAGTTTTATGCAAAGTAGTAAAGGATTATTACAAGGGTTTTACAATAAGTGATGCTGAAATAGAATTAACTGCTCAGCTTATATGGACTTCAACTTTTGGTCTTATTATTAGACTAATAATTGAAAAGAATATTCCCCAAGAACAAAGGAATAATTTAATTAACCAGCATATAAAAATAATTATAAATGGTTTACTCCATACAAAATCCTAAATAAGAAAAATGAGGTTATATTATGAAATACAAAAAATCCATTACAAGATTAGTGCTTATAATTGTAATTTTATCATTATTTGCTTCAATCTATGGTATATTTTCAAGCCAAGGCAAAGGTCAATATGATTTTAAAACGATACATGATACAACAGTAACAATTTTCGGTAAAGGGCTATACCAAAATGATTCAGTTTCAGCAGCATCACAAGCAATTGCCCAGGATATTGTTACAGTATTTTTAGGAGTGCCTTTGCTAATAGTATCTCTATACTTATTTCGAAAAGAATTACTTAAAGGAAAGCTTCTACTTGCAGGTACTATAGCCTACTTTTTATATACCTATACATCCTATTCCTTTTTATCAATGTTTAATCAATTCTTTTTAGTTGATGTCATATTAATGTCCGCAAGCTTTTATGCTTTTGTATTAACAATGATGTCATTTGATATTGATAAATTAAGTTCTTATTTTAGCGAAAAAATACCTGTAAAATTTATAGGTGGTTTACTCATATTTATCGGAACAGTTTTTGGACTTATGTGGCTTGGAATAGTTACACCATCTATAATAAGTGGCACTGCTCCAAACGTTTTAGAGCATTATACAACCTTGGTAATTCAAGCATTGGACTTAGGTTTTGTTGTACCCACTGCATTTTTAGCGGGCATACTACTAATTAAAAGAAGGCCCTTTGGTTATTTATTATCAACTGTTGTTACAGTAAAGGGAATTACAATGTTAACCGCTTTAACAGCAATGGTAATAAATCAAATGTTAGCTGGAGTCGAAGTTAGTTTGGCAATTTTAATTCTGATACCCTTACTCAATATTATAATCATTTATTCCTTATATCTTATAATGAAAAATATTAAAGAACCTAAAAATAACATAGTAAGTCAATCAAATTAAAAGGAGAATGATTATGATTAAAATATCGAAAAGTCGCTTAACAGCTTCAATGACACTTTTACTATCAGCTTTTGCATTATTTGCAGCATTAAAAGGATTGTTGGATAAAAGTGTATATAATGATGCTATAGCTTCAGGAGCATTTTTTAAAGAGTTATTAATAGGAACATTTTTACAGGATTTAATATCTGTGCCTACTACTGCTTAGTTTTGATATTTAATATTGTTGATAGGATAAAAATATTGTATAATGTTATAAAATATTCTATTCGATAAAACAAAGATAGAAGAGGCGCTAATATGAAGATTAAAAATAAGATTATGGGTGGTTTTACTAACAATTTTTGGAATGAAATTAAAAAAATTAACTGGAAGAAAGTAAATAAAGATTCCTTGAAAAAATTTAAAATAATATTTATTGGTGATAATGAATCTCTTGCCAGTTTAATTCATCAATTAGAAAAAAGTACGTATGATTTCCTCAACCTAAAAACAGAAAAAGAAATTATTTTGACTCCAAGTGCTGAAGCAAAAATAGTATTTGTTGATATAAACAAGATTAGCAATTTCAAAACTGAAATTATCTACTCTAACATTGTTATAGTTGATAATAAATACAATATACAAGAACAAGAATACATAAAGCGATATTATATTTTCGATTCTGTGGAAAAAGGAGATATTTTTGAGGAAATATTAACTGACAATCAGGAGTTATGGTCTGCATTAGGTTTTAACTACCCAGTATTTAGATCGACAATCGCGAGGAAAAAAATTACTGAAGTTGCAACCCAAAATGCTTTTTGGGCGGCTGGATCATCGGCTGCTAATATTATTCCAGGGCCACAGCAATTAATTACTGCACCTTTAGAGGCAGCATCAGATTTCACAGTATTAACAACTAATGAGTTGCGAATGGTTTTTATTATTGCAGGCATTTGTGGGAGAATTATAAATCCTTTAAAACTCTTACCTGAATTAATGATAATGGGAGCAGGTGCAAAAGGCGCTCAATTATTAGCTACACAAACAATAGGAAAAGTACCTGTTGGCGCAGGTAATGTTTTGAAAGCTACAGTAGCATTTGCATTTACCTTTGCTATTGGTGAAGCGGTTTTTCTTAAAATGAATTATGGCATAAAAATCGACTCAAAAAAAATAAAGGAAAGAGTAAAAGTTCTGAAAGAATTCTCAAAAAAAAGATTCACAAAGTTTATAAAAAAGTAAGATAATAAAATAGCAAATACCTAATAAGCTTAGACTTACAATTAGATTTTTTATAGTCACTATTTTAATTTTATTTAACTAAGACTAGGTCAATTAATCCAAGTGCATTAAAAAATATTAGACCTGGTTCTAGCTACTTCGATTTAGACTCTACAATATCTACATCAATATCTATATCTTTATCTTTTAGTCTATGTTCTATATATTCACTCAACAACTTTTGAATAACAGCGAAAAGTGGTACAAACAGAATAATTCCGACAATACCCATTAAACCTCCTCCAAGAGCTACTGCTGCTAATATCCAAACAGGTGAGAGACCTGATGCTTTTCCTACAACTTTTGGATAAATCAAGTTACCTTCAATTTGTTGAAGTACTAAGAATAGGAGTACAAAGTATACTGCCATATTTGGATTTTCTGCAAATATTAAAAACGTTCCTATTATCAGGCCTATAAAGGAACCAACTATCGGTATAAAAGCAGTTATAGATATGATTATACTAACCATTAGAGGATATGGGAACTTGAATATTAACATAGAGATGAGAAATAAAGTTCCAAGACTTAATACATCAATAGTCTGTCCTACTAAAAATTTTGAAAAAGAATTTCCAGTTATAGTTCCTATATAGCAAATTCTTCTAGCTACGTTTAATGGAAAGACTGCATATATTAGCTTTTTAATTCCATTCATAAGCGTTTCTTTTTGAAGTAAAAAGTATATTGCAAATACAAATCCAAAACCTAATGAAACTAATCCGCCTATTATAGAAGTAAACACTGTAAATATAGATCCAAACCAATTTGTAAAGCCACCACTTACAAATGAATAGAAACTATCAGTTATTTTATTAAAATCAACTTGTTGGACAAGATCATTTATAGCAGAATATTTTATAGAAGTATTATTTATATAATTTTGTATATTTTCCCAATACCTAGGAATATTAGCTGCTAGTTCACTCCCTGCTAATATAAAATTTGGTATCACTAATACAAATAGCAAGGTTATAACAATGAGAACAAGCAACATTGTTATAGATAAACTAATAGGTCTTTTATATTTATCCTTTAACTTACCAAATATCTTGCCTTTATCGAATAATTTTTTTTCTGTAAAGGTCATGGGCTTATTCAATATAAATGCTATTACAAGACCTATTATAAAGGGTGAGATTAACCCTAAAAACAGAATGAATCCTTTCGCCACAAATTTAAAATTATCAAATATCCACCATATAAGTATTGCATAAAGAATTAAAAACATTGCTTTTTTCATTCGGCTAGTTTTGATTTGCATTAATTCACCTCTTTCTTTAATATACTTAATTAAAATATTGTTTATATAATTATATCATCCACTTAAGATTTTTCCAATAAAATAAGTTTCTCATCACAAATTTAGCTGAAGAACCTAAAGGAGGCCTTTCATGTATAGTTGAAGTCATCTTCAGCAAAATCAAGACTCCAATAAAAATTGCTTTTAATATTGAAACAATTCTAGAAGAAAAATGAGTAATATTAAGTTAATCCGGCTTTGCATTGATAAATATTTAAAAGTGTCATATAATTTGAAATAAACTGATAGGTGAGGAGACGTTCATTATGAAAAAATTAAGGGGAATAATATTCTTATTACTTTTTATATCGTTTGTTTTAGTAGTTGGATTTTTTATAATTACTAAAACTGAATTATTTCAAACAAGCAAAATAACTTCAAAATCTTCTATAATATATGAAAAAATAGTGGAGTTGTCTGAATTGACAACACTTAAGTATGAATATAAGAATGTAATAATAAGCCGTAAAGAACAGAACATACCACTGACAGATTTTAACTATGCTGAGACAATAAAACTAATTAAATATACTGGATATCTAAAAGCGGGAACGGATCTTTCGAAAATTCAAATTTCGTATGATGAATTATCCGAAAATTTATTAGTAAGAGTCCCAAAATCTCAAATACTAGATAATGTTGCTGATATAGCTAATGCGGAAGTAGAAGATGTTAAAGGTAATATATTTTCAGATTATCCTTCCCAGACAATTTTCAATGAAATTAAAGCTGAGACAATAAAACTTGAAAAAGAAAAAATTAGACAAGGTCTTTTGGAAGAAGCAGATAAAAGAACACAACAATTGCTAAAATCATTTTTGAGTGCTAATGAATACAAGGATACAATTATTGAATTCTATTAAAGTAGTTACATAATTCTAAGATCTAGTACTAAAATGAATTTCTATAAAAAAAAGAACCCGTTTAATTACTAAACGGGTTCTTTTCGTTAAAATATTAATCATTATTTCTTTTTGAGAAAAGGTTTAATACTAGGTTTGTTATGCTCTCAACAACGCCAATAATGGTAGTTATCAAGTCATTTGTCGATTTGGCATCAAAAAAAGTATCATTTACTCCATTTAATGTCTCATCCACGCTAGTTAAGGTCCTACCAACGCTCTCAGTCAAATGGGGGAGATTTCCAACCGTCTTCCCGATGTTTTCTGTATTATCATCCAATAACTTATTGACTTTTTTCATTGTTTGGTTCAAACGAACTAGAGCCATAACTAGTAGTACCAATATCGCAATTACTAAGCAAACACCGATTACGATCGCCAAAAAAATCAGTACATCGTTAAAACTAATAAACATAGGTCACCCCTTTCATAGTTTGTTCGAAATGCTTATTTCCTAGCATCCTTTTTAATTTCTTCTGCCTTATCTTCAACAATCTCAGCTGCATCGGCAACCTTTGATTTTGCTATATCTTTGGCATCTTCAGTCGCATTTTCTGCATCATCTACTGTATTGGTTAGAGTATCTTTTACTTTTTCAACGGTTTCTTCCACGCCTTTTGCTATATCTTCACGAGTGTCTTTACCAGACTTTGGAGCAAATAACACGCCTGCAGCTGCGCCAGCCGCAGCAGCAACACCTGCCGCTATTGCTACAGTTTTTGCAGTTTCAAGTTTTTCTTTGCGTTTTTTTTCTTCTAGTGCATCTTTAATAAACATAATTTACCTCCTTATACTTATATATAGATAATCCATATCTTATGTTATATTATATACCAAGTTTTTATTAATGTACACTTTTAGTAATCCTTTTTATATGCTAGAATGTATCTGCTTACTAGCTCTTATTAATAAAGTATTATAACAGGAAGGAGTATATAAAACCTTTTTTTATATACTTTAATTAAAGGCAACATTGAGATTTCTACTAATTAGTAGTAAAATTAAAATATGAGGAAACAAAGAAAAACTATGGGTAATATATTCAAGTAATTAGGCTTAATAATAGCACAATTTTCTGTGTTGGAAACTCCTAGTTTTATGACAATGGTATAGGTGGATTTTATACATAAATATATAAAAGAAAGGTGATAAAAATATGAAATTTTTAATTATTGATTCTCACCCTTATAGTGAGAGTTTCAATCGACAACTTACAAGAAAAATCGAAGAGGTTGTTAAAGTTAAGCATAAGGTAGAAGTAGTTAATCTGGTTGATGATGGGTTTGATCCTGTAATGGATGCAGCTAATCTAAAGCTTTTTGCTTCAGGTAAATCTGCTGATCCTATGGTTCTTGAATATCAAAATAAAATTGATGAGAGTGATTGCCTGATATTTGCTTTTCCTATCTGGTGGAGTACAATGCCTGCAGTATTGAAGGGTTTCTTGGACAAGGTATTTCTTTTTGGTTATGCTTATAGTAATACAGCGTCTGGAGCGTTGGAGCCACTTTTGAGCAAACAAGCTGTAGTTATTACAACTATGGAAACACCTAATAATGTTTATGATGATATTATGAATAATCCAGTT